>CAYGBB010000084.1:1536-7765 GCA_964347985.1 uncultured Moraxellaceae bacterium | reverse complement strand
CGAATCTGCACCTTGGCGCCGCGCACGGCTTCTTCCAGATCCAGCTCCAGCGTATAACGCAGGTCTGCGCCACGACTGCTGCGCTGACCGCCGCGGCCGCCACCACCAAAAATATCGCCGAACACATCACCGAAAATATCGGAGAAGCCGGCGCCACCGCCACCAAAGCCGCCAGCGCCCATGCTGGGATCCACACCGGCATGGCCATGACGATCGTAGGCGGCGCGCTTGTCCTCGTCGGAAAGGACTTCGTAGGCCTCGTTGATCTCCTTGAATTTTTCCTCAGCCGACTTGTCATCCGGATTACGGTCCGGATGGTGCTTCATGGCGAGCTTGCGGTAGGCCTTCTTGATCTCGTCAGCCGACGCGGTCTTTGCCACACCCAGCACTTCGTAAAAATCCCGTTTCGCCATTGCTATCACTCAGACCTGCTGATTTCAGAGACGGCAACGCGGGGAAATCCCCGCGCGCCGGTTTTTAGTACCTGAAGGAAGGCCGGTGGTTGCCGGCCCCGGTGACAGGAATTACTTCTTGTCGTCCTTCACTTCCTCGAACTCGGCATCAACGACACCATCATCGGCTGCGCCTGACTGCTGCGCACCGGCCTCGGCACCACCGGCGGCCTGGGCCTGCTCGGCATAGGCTTTCTGCATCAGCGGCATGGAGGCCTGTGACAGGGCTTCGGTCTTGGCCGTAATGGCTTCATGATCGTTGCCCTGGATGGCTTCTTCCAGTTCCTTGATGGCGGCTTCAATCGATGACTTTTCTTCGTCAGTGGCCTTGTCAGCAAGATCGGTCAATGCCTTGCGGGTAGCGTGCACCAGCTGGTCGGCGCCGTTACGGGCGTTGACCAACTCGGTGAACTTGCGGTCTTCATCGGCATTGGCTTCGGCATCACGCACCATCTGCTGGATTTCTGCATCGGTCAGGCCGGAGTTGGCCTTGATCACGATGCGCTGTTCCTTGCCGGTGGCCTTGTCCTTCGCGCCGACATGCAGGATGCCGTTGGCGTCGATATCAAAAGTCACTTCGATCTGCGGCATGCCGCGCGGTGCCGGCGGAATCTCGCTGAGGTCAAAGCGACCCAGTGACTTGTTCTGCGAGGCCTGCTTGCGCTCACCCTGCAGCACGTGAATGGTCACCGCGCTCTGGTTGTCGTCGGCAGTGGAGAAGGTCTGCGATTTCTTGGTCGGAATGGTGGTGTTCTTTTCGATCACCACGGTGGACACGCCACCCATGGTTTCGATACCGAGTGACAGCGGTGTCACGTCAAGCAGCAGCACATCCTTCACGTCACCGGAGAGCACGGCCGCCTGGTAGGCTGCACCGATGGCCACGGCTTCGTCCGGATTCACGTCACGACGCGGTTCCTGGCCGAAGAATTCCTTTACCTTGTCCATCACCATCGGCATGCGGGTCTGGCCGCCGACGAGAATCACGTCACCGATATCGGACACTTTCAGGCCGGCATCGGCCAGAGCCACCTTGCAGGGCTCGATGGTGCGGGCAACGAGTTCTTCCACCAGCGCTTCCAGCTTGGCACGGGTCACCTTGATGGCGAGGTGCTTGGGGCCAGTGGCGTCGGCGGTGATGTACGGCAGGTTCACTTCGGTCTGCTGCGCGGTGGACAGCTCGATCTTGGCCTTTTCCGCCGCTTCTTTCAGGCGCTGCAGGGCGAGCGGATCGTTGTGCAGGTCGATGCCCTGCTCTTTCTTGAATTCGTCGGCCAGATAGTCGATCAGCTTGAGGTCGAAGTCTTCGCCACCGAGGAAGGTGTCACCGTTGGTGGACAGCACTTCGAACTGGTGCTCGCCTTCGATTTCGGCGATTTCGATGATGGACACGTCGAAGGTGCCGCCGCCAAGGTCATACACGGCAATCTTGCGGTCGCCTTCCTTCTTGTCCATGCCGAAGGCAAGGGCTGCAGCGGTCGGCTCATTGATGATGCGCTTGACGTCGAGACCGGCGATGCGGCCGGCATCCTTGGTGGCCTGGCGCTGGGAATCATTGAAGTAGGCCGGCACGGTGATCACGGCTTCGGTCACCGGCTCGCCGAGATAGTCTTCGGCGGTCTTCTTCATTTTCTTCAGCACTTCGGCAGAAATCTGTGGCGGCGCCTTGCGGTCACCCTTCACGTCCACCCAGGCATCGCCGTTGTCGGCAGCCACAATGGCGTAGGGCACCATCTTGATGTCTTTCTGCACGACATCGTCCTTGAACTTGCGGCCGATCAGGCGCTTCACCGCAAACAGGGTGTTCTTGGGGTTGGTCACGGCCTGGCGCTTGGCTCCGGCACCGACCAGCACTTCGTTGTCGGTGTAGGCGACGATGGATGGCGTGGTGCGCGCGCCTTCTGCGTTTTCAATAACCTTGACCTTGTCGCCTTCCATGATGGCGACGCAGGAATTGGTGGTGCCGAGGTCGATACCGATAATCTTGCCCATGATGCTCTCCGCTAATGTGGTCGGGGGCACCGGCTGATGCCTGCCCCGTCTTTCCGGTTCAGTTCGTGGCAGTGTTCTGCCTTGAGTGCCGATATGGCGATGGCCCTACAGATTTCAAGGCCATTCAGAAATTTCCTGCTCAGCCTGCCGTGGCAACCACGACAATGGCCGGGCGCAACAGGCGACCTGACAAGGTGTAACCCTTGGCCAGAACCGCCGAGACGGTATTGGGCGCTGCCGTGGTGGACGGCTGCATGGACACGGCCTGGTGCATCTCGGGATTGAAGGGCTCTCCCAGCGGATTGACCGACTCCACGGCAAAGCGGCGCAGCACATCCAGCAACTGCTTGTGGGTCAGTGCAACGCCCTCCATCAGGCCACGTGTGGCTTCGTTGTCATCGGAGCAGGACTCGAGCGCACGTTCAAGGTTGTCGACGACATCGAGCAGGCTGCCGGCAAACTTTTCGAGGGCAAACTTGTGGGCATTGCTGACGTCGCGCTCGGCACGCTTGTGGATGTTCTGGATCTCGGCCTGGGCGCGCAGCTGGGTGTCGCGCACGGTGTTTTCGAGTTCGGCGACGCGGGCCGCAAGGTCCAGCTCGGGAGATTCTGCCGGGGCAGCCGTCTCTGCGTTTTCGGGAGCGGCCTGGGTGGGTTCGGGTTGTTCGTGCTCTGACATGACAGCCTCAGATCTGCGGAAAAATGGATAGCCGCAGGCAATGTGGGGATTAGTCATGCCTTTTCAAGGGCTTTCGGGCACAGAAAGTGTCGCCGGGCCATCTGCAGGGTGACTTATAAAGATCGCAGGCATACCCTATGATACTGTCATTACGGACAGCCGGCCTTCCCATGCTCAGTCATCTCAAGATTCGCGATTTCGCCATCGTAGCCAGTCTGGAACTGGATTTCCGTGCCGGCTTTACCGTCATCACCGGGGAAACCGGTGCCGGCAAGTCCATCCTGATGGATGCCCTCGGCCTCTGTCTGGGGGACCGTGCCGAGGCCGGGTTGGCACGTGCCGGCGCCGAGCGCGCTGAAGTCAGTGCCGGCTTTGACATCCGTCGTCATGCTGCGGCGCAGGACTGGCTGCGCGAACGCGAGCTGGACGCTGATGACGAGTGCTGGCTGCGCCGCACCATCAGTGCCGACGGCCGCTCCCGCGCCTGGATCAATGGCAGCCCGGCGACACTCGCCGATGTGAAGGCGCTGGGCGAAATGCTCATCGACATTCACAGCCAGCACGAGCACCAGTCGCTGCTGAAGAAAGACAATCACCGGGCCCTGCTGGATGGCTGTGCCGGCCTCAGCGGTGATGCACGTGCGTTGACCGGCCTCTGGCAACAGTGGCAGCGGGCGGCAAAGGAACTGTCCTCCCTGTCGCGAGCTGGCGATGCCCAGCGCGAGCGCCTGGAACTCATTACACACCAGATCAGCGAACTCGATGCCCTCGGCCTGACCACGGGTGACTATGAAAAGCTGGAACAGGAACACGATGCACTCGCCAATCTCGGCACGCTGCTGCAGAACGGCGACAGTGCACTGGATCGCCTGACCGAGAGTGACACCGACAATGCCGCCCGTTGTGTGCAGCAGGCATTGAAAGCACTCGAGGGCGAACGCCTGCGGCATCCGAAACTGGCCGCCGTCACCGAATTGCTGGACTCGGCACTGATCCAGATTCGCGAAGGTGCCAGCTCACTGCGGCACTACCTCGACAGCCTTGATGCCGATCCATCCCGACTGGCCCTGCTGGAAGAGCGACTGGCGGCCGTCCACCAGCTGGCCCGCAAACATCGCGTCCCTCCCGCCGAGCTACCGGCGCTGCATACCGCGCTGACGACCGAGCTGGCGCAACTGCAACGCGCCCAGGACCTGGATGCACTGACGCGCGAAGTGGCGACGCTGGCGCAGCACTACCAGAGTGCCGCCCTGTCGTTGCGGGCAGCCCGGCAGCAGGCCGCCATCACTCTGGGTGCCGATGTCATGGCGCGCCTGCACATGCTGGGCATGGCCAATGCCCGCTTCGAGCCGGTGTTCACCGCGCTGGACAAGCCCGCTGCGCACGGGCTGGATGACATCGAGTTCCTGATCAGCGCCAACCCCGGCCAGCCACTGAAGCCGCTGGCCAAGGTTGCCTCGGGTGGCGAGCTTTCACGCGTGTCGCTCGCCATTCAGGTAGTGAACGCCAAACACTCGCCGGTGCCCGCCATGGTATTTGATGAGGTGGATGTCGGCATTGGTGGCGGCATTGCTGAAGTGGTCGGCCGCCTGCTGCGTGAACTGGGTGAGTACGCGCAGGTATTTTCGATTACCCATCAGCCACAGGTGGCTGCACTGGGCCACCAGCATCTGCGGGTGGAGAAGTTCGTACAGGACGGCCACACATCGAGCCGGGTGAATGAACTAAGCACCGACGAGCGCATTGAGGAAATTGCCCGCATGTCAGGGGGCATCACGATCACGGCGGAAACACGCAGGCATGCCAAGGCCATGCTGGCAGGGGCGTAACCTCCCTGGCAAACCGACAACTTGCGGCTGGCGCCGCGCCCACGAAAGCACCGGCAAGGGAATCATGCCCGATAAGAAACAACGTCCGCTCCTGATCCCGTTTGCCGTGCTGCTGGCACTGACCGTCGGGCTGCATTTTTCCGGCATGCTGGATCGCATTGATGACAGGCTGGGAGATGCTTTCCTGGCACAGCATGCAAAAAACCGCACCCCGCCTGCAGATATCGTGCTGGTGGCCATCGACCAGAAAAGCCTGGAAAACATGAACGAGATGGCCGGGGCATGGCCATGGCCACGCGCCATCCACGGCGAGCTGATTGACGGACTAGCGCAGTTTCGGCCCAAGGCCATCGGCTTTGACATCCTGTTCAATGAAGCCGACAGCTTTCGACCGGACAGCGATGCGGTGCTTCGTGATATTGCACGGGAACACCAGAACCTGTTTTTTCCTTCGCTGCTGCTGGCCGATGGCAAAGGCTCCCCGTTGCACGCACTACCGCCCAGCTTTGGCCTGCGCCGCACGAAACATGCTGAAGAATACGCAACGGCATCACTACTGGTGCCACTGGTACTGGACCCGGCAAACTGGCAAGGCGGCCTGATCAATTTCGAAAAAGACAGTGATCTGCGTGGCCGCCACGCGCGCCTGTATCACCGGGTCATGGGCTGGGAGTTGCCCAGCCTGAGTGCCAGCATGGCAACGTTCGCCGGTGCCACGCCGCCCACCACTCCCCGTGTCCGCCTGAACTGGTACACCACACCGCCCCGCACCATCGCTTATGCCGATCTCTTTACCGACCTGAGCCGCGAAAAACCGGTGATTGCGCCCACGCTGAACAACAGCATCGTGATCATCGGGGCCACCGCGCCCGGACTGAATGATTTCCGGCCAACGCCACTGGGCGCCCTGACGCCGGGCGCCGAAATCCTCACGACGGCCATTGCCAACCTGCGCAGCAATGATTGGCTGCGGGATGTGCCGGTACGCTGGCCGCTGCTGGCCCTGCTGCTCGCCGGCCTTGGCTGGGCCTTTTCCGGACGGCGCAGTCCCGTACAAACCGGACTGCTGTTGTCGGTCGCAACATTGCTGTTGCTTGCCGGCAGTTATGCCGTGCTTGGCCTGCATGCCTATGCCCCGGCAGGTGCCGCACTGGTGCTGGCATGGCTGGCCTATGGCCTGCTGACCCTGGAGGCACAATGGCGTGAGCGGCGCGAGCGCGAAGCCGCCGTGATGCTGTTCCGCCGCTTCCTTGACCCGCGCGTGGTGGATGAGCTGG
>CAYGBB010000084.1:0-1526 GCA_964347985.1 uncultured Moraxellaceae bacterium | reverse complement strand
TTTTTCGGACATCCGCGGCTTTACCACCCTGTCGGAAACACGTACACCGGAAGCAGTGGTCGAATTACTGAACCGCTACTTCACGCAGCAGGTCGAGGTCATTTTCCGACATGGCGGCACCCTCGACAAATTCATCGGTGACGCCATCATGGCGTTCTGGAATGCCCCGACGGAAAACCCCAGGCATGCCGAACAGGCTGTCGCGGCCGCCATTGAAATGGGCGAGGCCCTTGATGCCTTCAAGCGCGAACTGGCGGAAACCGATGGCACCCTGGATGACTTTGATATCGGCATTGGCGTGCATACCGGGCGCGCCGTGGTCGGCTTTCTCGGCAGCGACGACCGGCTCGACTACACCGCCATTGGCGATACCGTGAATCTGGCCAGTCGCATCGAAGGCTGCACCAAAGGTGTGGCCCGCGTTCTGGTGTCCGGGGCAACCCGTGCTGCATGTGGCGATGACTCGGCATTCAGGTTTGCAAATCATGGCCAGTTTCACGTAAAAGGCCGTGAACAGGGCGTAGACTTGTTCGAGCCGTCACAACGCTGAATTCACTGCGGCACCGGAGGGAGTACGGATGCGACACACCATTAAAATACATTGTTTGCTGCTGGGCGCAGGCGCACTGATGTGCAGCCGCCTGGTGCTGGCCGAACCCGCCACACTGCTCAAGGCAACGGAATTGCGCAGCCAGCCGCAGGGCAGTGCTGCCGTCGTGACCGCATTGAAAGCCAAGGACTCGGTTGATATCTCGGCCCGCCAGGGCGCCTGGGCCAACGTCAAAACGGCTGATGGCAAAAGCGGCTGGGTACGCGTGCTGAATCTGCGCACCGGCTCGGGCCAGCGCGGGGATGCCGGTATCGGCGCTATCGCCTCCGTATTCAGGACCGGTTCCAGCGGCAACACGGTCAGCACCGGCGTCAAAGGCCTCTCGGCAGAACAGTTGCAGAACGCCACCCCCAACCCTGCAGAGGTTGCACACCTCAATACGTTCACCACCAAAAGCCCCGATGCCCGCAGCTTTGCCAAACAGGGCAAGCTGGCCTCAAAACAGGTGGACTACCTGCCCATCGCCACTCAGGGAGGAGCCGAATAATGAAACGTCACTTGCTGCTACTGACCCTGGTTGCCGCTGCCCCCGTGCATGCATTCAACCTTGGTGATGCACTTCAGAAAATGAATGATCCCTCCGTGCAGAAAGCACTCAGCATTGGCAAGAAAGTGGTTCAGGCCAACACCGAAATCACCGAACCCCAGGAGATCGAGATTGGCCAGGGCGTGGCAGCCAACCTGCTGGGGGCCGCCCCGCTGGTCCGGAATGATGGCCTGCAGAAGTATGTGAACCGTGTTGGCATGTGGCTGGCGCTGCAAACAGAACGCCCTGACCTGCCCTGGCACTTCGGTGTGATCGACACACCCAATGTCAATGCGTTTGCCGTGCCCGGCGGCACCATCCTCATCACGCGCGGCCTTTATGAAAAGCTGCGCAATGAGTCGGAGCTGGCCGGCGTGCTGGCGCATGAAA
>CAYGBB010000083.1:0-7846 GCA_964347985.1 uncultured Moraxellaceae bacterium | reverse complement strand
CCATAAACCGGTTCAGGAAACTTGCCGAAAACAGACACACCCGGACGCACCGAGAGATTACGGCCAATCATGCCGCTCTGCTGTCCCATGCCGCTTTTCTGCATGATGATCGGTGTTTGCACCGGACCGGCTGCCAGAATGACAATTTGCCCTTCTGCAGTGAACGTCGCCACTTCCTGTTTCGTGTCAGGATCAATCATGCGTCCTTCCACGCCAGAAGCACGACCATTGCGCTCATTAACGAAATCAACATGCGCATCTACATAAATCTCTGCGCCTTCTGCAATGGCCCACGGCAGATAGGTCACAAGCATGGAGAGCTTGCGATCTGAAGGACAACCCGCGAGGCACAGGCCGGTCAACGCACACTGCTTGACGTTGCGTGACAAGGGTTTCCATGACCAGCCCATGACCTCACAACCTTGCACGACAAGATTGGCGGCATCATTGATTTCATGAGGCTCGTTCACATGAACACCCAGACGAGACTCCAGGCGTTCGTAATGTGGCTTCAGCTGTTCAGTGGTGATGTTTTCCAGGCCATGATCCCGCGCCCACTCTTTCAGTACACGATCTGGTGCACGTGCGGTAATCGTGGCGCTGATCACTGATGAGCCACCCGTTGCCGCACCCTGCAACAAAATCAGATCGCCCGTGGAGTTGGTCTGCAGCCCCGCATCCTGATACATGCGGTACATGCTGTCCGTCATGTCTTCCTTGAAGTCAGCACTGGGCACGTAACGGCCTGCCTCCAGCACAATGACCGACTTGCCGGCTTTGGCAAGCTCATAGGCTGCCACAGCACCGCCCGCACCCGAGCCGACGATAATAACGTCTGCCTTCAGGTGAAGCTGTTTTTCAGTGATGTCTGTGGCTTTGGTAACCGGAAGCCCGTCTTGCGGCATTTCCCTGTAAATCATTTCGCCCTCGATACCGACTCAGTGCGTCATTATTATTGTTAGGAGGATCAGCGAGGCAGCGGCGCATTGCCCAGACGGCGAATTCCCCACTTCTGGGTCACCGGGCCATCATATTCCAGGCCCGGCCATGTACGCGGATCCTGCCAGTAGGCAAATGTCACGATCATCTTGAGACTGGAAATAATGCCGCGCTCAAGCATGTTGCCGGACTGCCAGTCACGTACGCGCCTGGTTGCACGCTCATCGCCCATGGCGGAAAAGCGCGAAAAGCGCCATACCAGACCGGTGTACTCAAGGCTGTTGACTGCCATTGTCAGCAACAGTCGCGGGCGTTCGTCGAGCTTGCTGACGATGACATCCACGTTCTGCATTACCGGAACTTCCAGAGTGGAAGGAAGCTGGAACTTCTGGGTGGGCAGCATGACGACTCGAAGCTTGTCGAGCACACGATACTCGGCCGCACTGAGATGCTTGATTCCCGGAGGCACATCACTGCCTGCTGCCAGCGCCTGCCCAGGCAGGGCCAGCACCGAGCCAGCCGCAACCGCCAGCTGCATACTGCCGGTCAGGAAACGTCGTCTGGAAAGAGGCTCCAGGCCAGCCATGAATTCGGGGGGAAGCGGATTGTTGTTATTCATCTTGCTCCTCGGCGGACACCGTCCGGGGCAACTTTGTAGTTATAGGTCCAAGGCGGCAGTCTAGCTAAAGCCACGACAAAACCCAACAGTTAATGTCCCGGACAATGATTTGCCTGATTCTTGACCAGCCAAGCAACCAGAACTCCCCGGTCAGCGCTACTGCTCCTGCTTGTCAGGTAGCCACTCCAGCACACTCCAGCAATGGAGCCGCCAACAGACGCTGCCATCATCTAACACCTTCAAGACTGGGAATGTAGCACTGTTACGGACTAGAATCTGGCTGCTCAACCCACCCGATGCGAATGCTACATGCCTGACAGCTCCTCTCCCAGCGTATCCACGGTCTTCATTAACCATCTGATTGATGTGGCACGCCTGATGGGGGCCGACCTGTCAGCCATCGAGGAAACGCTTGGGCTTGATGCCGAGCGGCTTGGCGACATCAATGGCCGCGTCCCCTTTGCCACTGAAGACGCCCTGTACACTGAAATCCTCAAGCAACTGGACGACCCGTGGTTTGGCCTGCACATGGGTGAAAACGTGCGCCCCAACTCGATTGGCGTGCTCGGCTATGCCACGATGAGCAGCCGCAATCTCGGCGAAGCCGTCGGCCTCATGGTGCGCTACGAGCACTTTCGTTCCGAGGCGGGTATCTGTGACATGGATGTGGATGACCAGACGTTCAGTATCTCCTGGCAAGCCTATGACAATGCCATCGAGGCACACCGCCATCGTGTGGAATCTGCTTTTTCCAGCTGGGTAAGCTATGGCCGCTGGATTACCCGCAGCCAGAATAACCCGTTGCGGGTGCAGTTCCGGCACAAGGCCCCCTCATCCGACATCAGTGAATACACCCGCATCTTCCAGTGTCCCGTAGAGTTTGAGGCTGCTGAAAACCGCATCACGCTGGATGCCTCGTTGCTGGATATCCCGCTGGCCGATGCGGATGAAGATGTGCACCGCCTGATGCGTGCCCGTGTGGAACAGGTGCTGGCCAACTACCGTGCCCGTGGTGATTTCCTGGCCCGGGTGCGCCTGATGATGACGGAGGCCCTGCCTCTGGGCGCGCCGACCCTGGAAACCCTCGCCGATGCCCTTGACCTCAAACCCTGGACATTACGGCGCCGATTGAGCGCAGAGGGTGCTGACTTCACGTCACTGCTGGATCAGGTTCGCATTCATCTGGCCCAGCGTTACCTGGCCGACCCTCACCACCCCATCAGTGACATTGCCAGCTTGCTGGGCTACTCCGAGCAAAGCGCGTTCAATCGCGCCTTCAAACGCTGGTTCAAATGTACACCAGCAACCTACCGGCAACAGATCGTGCAAAACCAGCGCAGCTGATCAAGGCGCTATTGCCATACAATCACATGCCGGTTTTTCTGCACAATTGCCGCGCCCATCCCTTTTACTTCCTCCAGTTGCCGAAGTGAGCGGAACGGACCGTTTTTCTGGCGATACTCCACTATGGCCCTGGCCTTTTTCTCGCCCACACCCTTCAGTCGCTCCGACAGCATTGCCGCATCGGCGGTATTGATATTGACCTTGTTGCTCTGGGAAACGTCTGGAAAATACATGACACGCAGCACAGGCTTGCTGGCTGAAGAACCTGGCGGTTGGGCCATGGCGACAAGTGGCACAAACAGAAACGCAATGAAAACCCGTTGAATACGCATAACATCCAATCCCTGATAAATAAATGCGCTGATTGAATGGCCACCATCCTGGCGGCCCGCACTGCATGATAAAACATTACACCGGGTAATCAGACCTGTCGGGTGATCATGCCGAATTCCACGTTGGCAATGCCTTCAATGCGTGGAATCCGCACAATATGGCCATTGCCAGGAGCCACATCCATGCCCTTGCCCAGAGAACTTTCCAGCCCCTCCAGCGCAAAGTGATGATTACCGCCAGGTGTCATCAACATGAGATTATCACCACGTGAAAAGCGGTTTTTGACATCAATAGTCAGCCAGCGATCATCGGCATCAATCACCTCGCCCACCAGTTGCTCCGACCCCAGAAGAGAACTGCCCTGCTCGTACTGCTGGTACTCCGCGGGCGGATGCCGACGGAAAAAACCTTCGGTGTAGCCGCGATTGGACAATGCCTCAAGCTCATCCATCAGCTGCATGTCAAACGGCTTGCCGAGCATGGCATCATCAATGGCACGACGATATACCTGCGCCGTACGTGCCACATAATAAGGGCTCTTGGTGCGCCCCTCGATCTTGAGCGAATGCACGCCGATTCGCATCAGTTCACCAACATGCTGTACAGCACGCAGATCGCGTGAATTCATGATGTAGGTGCCATGCTCATCTTCATAGACCGGCACAAACTCGTCAGGCTGCTTGGGGTCGCGCAGGAGAATTTCTTTTGACTCATCCGGTTCATACTGGCCAACCGCCAGGTTTCTGACCGGAATCATGTCACCCGTGCTGTCTGAGGCATGTGGAACGGTGTTGTATTCCCAGCGACAGGCATTCGTGCAGGCACCCTGATTGGCATCCCGGTGATTCAGGTAGCCCGAGAGCAGGCAACGGCCAGAGTAGGCCATACACAACGCACCATGTACAAAAACCTCAAGCTCCATACCGGGCACTTTGTCGCGAATCTCGGCAACTTCCTCCAGTGCCAGTTCCCGCGAGAGAATCACACGGGAAATGCCCTGCCGCCTCCAGAACTCCACCGTTGCCCAATTCACTGCATTGGCCTGCACAGAAAGATGCACCTCCTGATCGGGCCACTGTTCCTTTACCAGCATGATGAGTCCGGGGTCCGACATGATCAGGGCATCTGGTCCCAGCTCGATAATCGGCGCCAGATCACGAAGATAACTGCGCACCTTGTCATTATGAGCGGCAATGTTCGAGGCAAGATAAAACTGTTTACCCTGACGATGTGCCTCTTCAACACCTTCACGCAGTGCTGAAACATCCTTGAAGCTGTTGTTACGAACACGCAGGGAATAACGTGGCTGGCCGGCATAGACGGCATCCGCACCGTAGGCAAACGCGTACTTCAGGTGGGTCAATGTGCCCGCGGGCGACAGCAATTCCGGTTTCAGCATGACAAGCACTCCGATCTGCGCAACCAGGTAACAATACAGTTATGTCCAAAACAAAAAGGCCCGATCATTTCTGATCAGGCCTTTTTTCTTGTTCGTTGGTCGGGACGGAAGGATTTGAACCTTCGACCCCTTGCACCCCATGCAAGTGCGCTACCAGGCTGCGCTACGCCCCGACGATCACCTTCCGGTGAGGCGGCAATCATACCGAAAACCGCCCGCTTGTCCAGCGCAAGCACCGGAAAAATCGACAGAAATTATCCGCGCGACAGCAGGGTGGCAACCTGCTCCAGCTCCTTGATCATGTCCTTCACCACCACGTGAAATATGCCATCGCCAGAAGACGGCAATGCCGTGGTGCTGATTGCAGCGACGGACTCTTCCCGCTCAACCATCTTTGCGTCGGTCAACTGCAGACGGGCACCACCGATGGTGTAGCCCTGCTCATACAGCAGACTGCGAATGTTGCGGATGATCATCACATCCTGGCGCTGATAGTAACGACGGTTACCGCGGCGCTTCACCGGATTCAGCTGCGGAAACTCCTGCTCCCAGTAACGCAGCACATGCGGCTTCACATCGCAAAGATCGCTCACTTCACCAATGGTGAAATAGCGTTTGCTCGGAATCTCCGGAAGCTGCGCGTTATTGCTGGGTTCTAGCATATGCTTCTACTCTGGCTTTCAGTTTCTGCCCGGGGCGGAAAGTCACAACTCGCCGGGCAGTAATCGGAATTTCCTCACCAGTCTTGGGATTACGACCCGGACGCTGGCGCTTGTCGCGCAAATCAAAGTTGCCAAATCCAGAGAGTTTGACGGACTCGTTGTGCTCCAGGGCGTGGCGGATCTCCTCAAAGAACATCTCCACCATTTCCTTGGCCTCACGCTTGTTGAGACCCAGCTCTTCAAAGAGCTGTTCAGCCATTTCAGCCTTGGTGAGTGCCGTCATTTCAACCCCTTTACTCAATCCCTCAAGCCGACCCCAAAACGGGTCTTGAGCCGTTCAACCACTGCATCCACTCGCGCCTGAACTTCCTCTTCAAGCAGCGTGCGGCTGGCATGCTGCCAGACCAGGCCGATGGCCAGACTGCGCTGCCCTTCTGCCACACCCGGACCTTCATACACATCGAAGAGACGACAATCACGCAACTCGTCCCCGGCCGCATCACGTGCCTCGGCCAGAAGGTCTGCCGCCGGGATGCGGCGGTCACACAGCATGGCAATATCACGTCTCACTTCCGGAAAACGCGACAACTCGGTGAAGGCAGGCAGACTGCCTTCACTCACCTGCTCCAGACAGATTTCAAACAGATACACCGGCCCATTCAACCCCAGCTCAGCAAGCAGACTGGGGTGCAAAGCCCCTATCCACCCCACTGACTGGCCATTCATGAGCACTTCTGCCGTCTGCCCGGGATGCAGTGCCGGATGCACAGACGCCTTGTACCCAACTCTATCAGAAGCACCAAGCAGCGCAACCACTCGCTCAATATTTCCTTTAATATCAAAGAAATCAATGTCTTTTTTGATGTGGCTCCACAACTCTACATTAAGTGTGCCCGAGGCCACTCCAGCCAGCATGCGCTCCTGCCGAAGCCCCTCTGGGGTGGGCACAAAACGGAGTCCCGTCTCGAACAGGCGAACCCGGGGCTGCTGCCGGTTCTGGTTGTGCTGGACAGCCTTGAGCAGGCCCGCCCAAAGGGTCGTGCGCATTACCGACAGGTCCGCCGAGAGCGGATTGGCCAGTGCCAGAGGCGTGGTGGATGGATCCAGCCTGGCCAGCAAACCCGGCTCCACGAAGCTCATGGTAATGGCCTCCTGATAGCCCAGATCAACCAGCAGGCGCTTCAGGCGCCCCTCACCAACTGCCGTTTCGCTCTGTGGCGCCAGACGTACATCCGCCCTGGGCGCAGTCACCGGGAGATTGTTATAACCATGAATACGGGCCAACTCCTCAATCAGGTCGACCTCGATGGTGATGTCATAGCGCCAGCTTGGCGGGGTCACAAGCCAGCCATCTGCCTGAGGCACGGCGTCCATGCCCAGCCGAGCCAGAATGTCTTCAACTTCGGTAGCAGGCATGGCAAAGCCCAGCAGCTTCTGGATGCGGGCTGAGCGCAGCGTGATCGGATTACGTACCGGCAGATGACTCGCCACCTGAGCAACCGTCAGCGGGCCTGGCTCCCCACCACAAACTGCAAGAATCAGGGCTGTTGCCCGCTCCATGGCCATCGCCTGCAGACGGAAATCGACACCACGCTCATAACGATGAGAGGAATCGGTGTGTAAACCATAGGAACGCGCCTTTCCAGCCGCGGCCAATGGTGCAAAAAAGGCACTTTCGAGGAAAATGTCCCGGGTAGTGGCGGAAACGGCACTACCCTGCCCGCCCATGATGCCGGCCATGGCCAATGGCTGCTTGCTGTCGGCAATGAGCAATGTGTCCGGGCGCAGCGAAACCGTCTGGCCATCCAGCAAGACCAGGGACTCACCGGCACGCGCCATGCGTACTTCAATGCCACCATCGAGCGCGGCCATGTCGAAGGCATGCATGGGCTGGCCCAGCTCGATCAGCACAAAATTGGTGACATCAACAATGGGGCTGATGCCACGCAACCCGGCGCGACGCAGTTTCTCGATCATCCAGAGCGGCGTTTCTGCCGCCGCATTCACATTGCGAATAACACGGCCCACATAGCTCGGGCAGGCCTCAGGCGCCGCCAGCGTTACCGCCAGTACTTCCTCGTGAGTGGCCTTAACCCCGGCAATCTCAGGAACACATACTGGCAGGCGGTTCAGCACCCCCGCTTCCCGCGCAAGGCCACGCAAGCTGAGGCAGTCACCACGGTTGGGCGTAATGCCCAACTCAACCATGTTGTCATCAAGCTGGAGGTAATCACGGATACTGGCACCCACTGGCGCATCAACGGGCAACTCCATGAGGCCATCGGCACTCTCTGCCAACCCCAGCTCCGCCTCGGAGCACAACATGCCGAAGGACTCGACTCCGCGGAGCTTCGCCTGTTTTATTTTCAGGCCGCCAGGGAGTTCGGCGCCCACGGTTGCCACCGGCACGCGCAAACCAACACGGACATTGGCAGCACCACACACAATCTGCAGGGTCTCCTTGCCAGTACTGATGGTAGTCACGCGCAACTTGTCGGCATCCGGATGCGGCACCACATCCAGCACCTCCCCCACATAGACACCATCAAA
>CAYGBB010000082.1:0-7891 GCA_964347985.1 uncultured Moraxellaceae bacterium | reverse complement strand
CGGGCTACTTCCTCATCGTGATGGACTTCATTCGCTGGGCCAAGCTCAATGGTGTTCCGGTAGGGCCGGGTCGTGGTTCAGGTGCCGGCTCGCTGGTGGCGTATGCGCTGAAGATTACCGATATTGATCCGTTGCCCTACGATTTGCTGTTCGAGCGCTTTCTGAATCCCGAACGTGTTTCCATGCCCGATTTCGATATCGACTTCTGCATGGATGGACGTGATCGCGTTATTGAGTATGTCGCGAACAATTACGGCCGCGAGGCGGTGTCGCAGATCATCACGTTTGGCACCATGGCGGCGAAAGCAGTGGTACGTGACGTCGCGCGCGTGCAGGGCAAGTCCTATGGACTGGCAGACCGCATTTCCAAGCTGATTCCCTTCACCCCCGGTATCTCCCTGCAGGAAGCGCGCGAGCAGGAACCGCAGCTCAACGATTTGCTGACCAATACCGCCGAGCGTGATCATGAGGATGCGCTGGAAATTTGGGAAATGGCGCTCAAGCTGGAAGGCATCACGCGTGGCGTCGGCAAACATGCCGGAGGGGTACTGATCGCGCCGGGGAGCCTGACGGATTTCACTGCCATTTTCTGTGATGAAGAGGGGCGCTGGGTCAGCCAGTATGACAAGGATGATGTGGAGCAAGTGGGCCTGGTGAAGTTCGACTTCCTCGGTCTGCGCACACTGACCATCATCGACTGGGCGCTGAAGGACATCAATGCCAAGCGTGCGCGCCGTGGTGAAGCTCCCCTCGATATCATGCATGTGCCGCTGAATGACGCAGCGAGTTTCAAGCTGTTGCAGGAAGGGCGCACGACGGCCGTGTTCCAGCTGGAATCACGAGGCATGAAAGAGCTGCTGAAAAAGCTCAAGCCCTCGAATTTTGAAGATCTTATCGCACTGGTGGCACTGTATCGTCCGGGGCCGCTTGAGTCCGGCATGGTGGACGACTTCATCAACCGCAAGCACGGCCGCGCACCAGTGGCCTATCCCGATGCCCAGTACCAGCATGAATGCCTGGAGCCGGTACTGGCGCCGACCTACGGCGTCATCGTGTATCAGGAACAGGTGATGCAGATTGCCCAGGTCATGGCCGGGTATTCTCTGGGTGGCGCCGACATGCTGCGCCGTGCCATGGGCAAGAAAAAGCCGGAGGAGATGGCCAAGGAACGTGTGAAGTTCATGGAGGGTGCCAAGGGCAAGGAGATTGATGCCAATCTTGCCGGCCACATCTTTGACCTCATGGAAAAATTCGCGGGCTACGGTTTCAACAAGTCGCATTCCGCTGCTTACGCTCTGGTTTCCTACCAGACCGCCTGGCTCAAGCATCATTACCCGGCCGAGTTCATGGCCGCTGTGCTGTCTTCGGAAATGCACAATACCGACAAGATCGTGACGTTCATTGAAGAGTGTCGCGAGATGAAGTTGCGCATTGTCTCGCCGGATGTGAGTAACAGCCGCTTCAAGTTTGTGACCACGGACAGTGGCGACATTGTTTACGGCCTGGGGGCCATCAAGGGCGTGGGTGAGGGGCCCACCGACAGTATCGTGCAGGCCCGTGAAACAGATGGCGCTTACAAGGACCTGTTTGATTTCTGCCGGCGCGTCGATCTGCGCAAATGTAACAAGCGCACGCTGGAGGCACTGGTGCGGGCGGGGGCACTGGATGCACTGGGGCCGCACCGTGGCATCATCATGGCCTCGCTGGACGAAGCCGTGGCCGCTGCCGAGCAGCAGGCGCGCAATGCGGATGCCGGTATTGTCGACCTGTTCGGTGATGTGGTGGAGGCTGCGCCAAGTGGCGAGTTTATTGATGCCTTGCCATGGACCGATGACGAACGCCTGATGGCGGAAAAAGAAACGCTCGGATTGTTTCTCACAGGTCACCCGATTGACCAGTATGAAAGCGAGCTGGTGCGTTTTGTCGAGCAACGCCTGTCAGACCTGCAGCCGACACGACGCGGGGTCACGACGACCGTGGCCGGACTGGTGATGGCCAGCCGTATCCAGAAAGGTGCGCGCGGCACCCGGGCCTTCGTGACGCTGGATGACCGTACTGGCCGCATTGAAGCGGCGCTGTTCAGTGATGCCTACGAACAGTTTCGCCATCTCATCGTGAAGGACACGGTCGTGGTGGTCGAAGGTGAGGTCAGCCATGATGATTATGCTGGCGGCCTCAAGATGGTGGTGCGCAAGGTGATGAGCCTGGCGGATGCCCGTGCCAGCCGCAGCCGTGGTCTGGAGATTCGCGTGGAGCTGGCCCGTCTTGGCAGTCGCTTTGCCCAGGACCTGCAGCAGTTGCTGGGCAGCCATCGCGCGCCCGCCGGCCAGGGCAGTGTGGTACGCGTGCGCTACCGTCGCCCTGACGTCGAGGCAACCTTGCGGCTGGGGGATGCCTGGAAGGTGACCCCGTCTGAAGAGCTGCTCAAACGGCTGCGCCAGCAGTATGGCAGTGAGGCCGTCGAGGTGCTGTATTGACCGGGCCAGGGCTGGTTTGGCATGACCGGACGAAATGAATTGCAGCAAATCCAGGCTGACAGGTGGTTCGCGTGAGGCCCTGGTCACGGGTACACTAGCGCCAGTTTCCCGGCCACACTGGGCCACGAGTCCCGTGTGCAGCCTCTTTTTACTACGGTCTGATCCATGGCCGTGCCTGCATCAGGAAGGGAAGGCATGAATCCGAATTATCTGGATTTTGAGCAGCCAATTGCCGAGCTTGAAGCCAAGATCGAGGGGCTGAAGCTGGTCGGCTCTGGTACCGGCCTCAACATCAGCGAAGAAATTAACCGTCTTGAGGACAAGAACCTCAAGATGACGGAAGAGATTTTCACGACGCTGTCGGCCTGGCAGGTGTCACAGCTGGCCCGCCATCCGCGTCGCCCCTACATGCTGGATTATGTAGATCGCATCCTTACCGACTTTGACGAGTTGCATGGTGATCGCGTGTTTGGTGATGATGCGGCGATTATCGGGGGAACCGCGCGCTTGCAGGGTGAACCGGTGATGGTGATCGGGCATCAGAAAGGCCGTGACGTGAAAGAGAAGGTGCGTCGTAATTTCGGCATGCCCAAGCCGGAAGGCTATCGCAAGGCATTGCGCCTGATGGAAATGGCCGAACGCTATCAGTTGCCGATTCTTACCTTTATCGATACGCCAGGTGCCTATCCCGGGATTGATGCCGAAGAACGCGGCCAGAGTGAGGCCATTGCCCGCAATCTTGCGGTCATGTCACGACTCAAAACCCCGATTATTTCCACCGTGATTGGTGAGGGCGGCTCCGGTGGGGCACTGGCAATTGGTGTGTGCGACAGTTTGCTGATGCTGCAGTACAGCACCTACTCAGTGATTTCACCCGAAGGTTGTGCCTCCATTCTCTGGAAGACATCGGAAAAGGCACCGGAAGCGGCGGATGCCATGGGGCTGACGGCAGAGCGCCTGAAAGAGCTTGGCTTTGTGGATGAGCTGGTGAAAGAGCCTCTGGGTGGTGCTCATCGCGATATGGATGCCATGGCTGAAAGCTTGCGTAAATCCCTTATCCGCCAGCTCAAGAAGCTACGCAGCCTGGATGCACCCGCACTGCTCAAGCGTCGCTACGAACGTTTGATGAGCTATGGTATTGAGTAATGGATAGCGGGGCAGGTAAGCCACTGCCCTTGAGTAAATGATTATGCGCCGGCTGATGCCGGCGTTTTTCTTGATGCGATAATTGTTGATGACGTTCGCCATGCCCGAATCAACGCTGCAGGCGTTTCTGGAAAATGCACTGACACAGACCCCGCAAGTGCGGCGACTGGTGGTCGGCTTTTCTGGCGGGCTGGACTCCACCGTGTTGCTGCACCTGTTGCACCGACAGGCGGAACAGCACGGGTGTGAGTTGCGGGCGGTTCATGTGCATCATGGACTAAGCCCGAATGCCGATGCCTGGGCGGCACATGCAAGGAGTGTGTGCTTGAGCTGGCAGATTCCGCTGCAGATCCACCATATACAGGTGGCGAGCGGTGCCAGCCTTGAGGCATCGGCACGAACAGCCCGGCGTCAGGCTTATGCGGACAGCCTTGCGGAGGGCGATGTCTTGTTGCTGGCCCAGCATGAGGATGACCAGGCCGAAACCCTGCTGTTTCGTTTGTTGCGGGGTGCGGGTGTCAGCGGCCTTGGCGCCATGCGTGCAATCAGCGGGTTCGCACTATCCGGGAAACTGACGGTGCCATTGTGGCGGCCGTTGCTTGATGTGTCCCGGGCCGTGCTGCTGCAGTATGCAAGACAACATGAGCTGGTCTGGGTAGAAGACGAGTCCAATCAGGACGTGCGGTATTCGCGCAACTTTCTGCGCAACGAGATTATTCCCCGCTTGCGGCAGCACTGGCCCGCCGCCTCATCGACGCTGGCGGCCACCGCCCTGCGACTGCAGGAGGCCGATGCGCTGTTGCAGGAAATGGCCACGGAGATGGCGTCGGCCTGTATCGACAGCGCAGGGCGCTTGCTCATTTCGTGTGTTCTGGATTTGCCACCGGCACGCCAGCGCTTGTTGATGCGCTACTGGTTACACCTGCAGTCCTTTCGGCTGCCGGATGAGGCCATACTGGAGCGTATCCGGCTGGAAGTCATGATGGCCCGGGAAGATGCCATGCCTCGTGTAGCGTGGGAAGGCTGTGAAATCCGTCGGTATCGCCAGCACGTGTATGCGCTGTTACCGTTGCCGGAATTGCCAGGGGACTGGCGCTCGTCATGGGATTTGACCTCACCGTTGATGTTGCCGGACGGACGTGTGCTGAGTGCCGAGGTGCCGAGTGGTTTCGCCTTGCCGGACTGTCATGTCCGTTTTCGCCGCGGTGGTGAAACGCTGCGGGGTCATGGCCTGACACAGGAGGTGAAAAAGCTGCTTCAGGCCTCCGCTATCCCGCCCTGGGAGCGGGAACGCTTGCCAATGGTGTTTGCCGGGAATGAGTTGATGGCAGTAGCGGGCACGACATTGAGGTCGACCCTGCTGCCAGCGGCGGTACATTTCTCGCTGGCGCCAGGATGCGGCCACTCTGCCCAATAAAAAAGCCGCGATAAACGCGGCTTTTTTACACACAGGCAATGACTGAATTACAGCTTGCGCATGACCAGCGTGGCATTGGTGCCGCCAAAGCCGAAGCTGTTGGACATGACGGTTTTCAGGCCGGCATTCGCAATCGTTTTCTGCACAACATTCATGCCCTCTGCGGCCGGGTCGAGAGTCTCGATGTTTACGGAACCGGCAATGAAGTCGTCTTCCATCATCAGCAGACAATAGATGGCTTCCTGCACGCCGGCAGCCCCCAGAGAGTGGCCGGACAGGGATTTTGTCGAGCTGATTTTCGGGCTGTTCTCACCAAACACTTCGCGGACTGCCCGCAGTTCTGCCGCATCACCGACCGGCGTAGAGGTACCGTGGGCGTTGATGTAGTCGATTGGCGTGTCCACGGTGGTCAGGGCCAGCTCCATGCAGCGCTTGGCACCTTCACCACTGGGGGCGACCATGTCGTAGCCATCCGAGGTGGCACCATAACCGATGATTTCGGCATAGATTCTTGCACCACGCGCGATGGCGTGATCATAGTCTTCGAGCACGACCATGCCGGCACCACCGGCAATCACAAAGCCGTCACGGTTGGCGTCATAGGCGCGCGAGGCTATTTCCGGCGTTGCATTGTACTTGCTGGACATGGCGCCCATGGCATCGAACAGGCATGACTGAGCCCAGCTTTCTTCTTCGCCCCCGCCAGCAAACATGATGTCCTGCTTGCCCAGCTGGATCTGCTCCATGGCGCTACCAATACAGTGGGCACTGGTGGCGCAGGCGGACGCAATCGAATAGTTGATGCCCTTGATCTTGAAGGCTGTCGAGAGACAGGCAGAAATGGTGCTGCTCATGGTGCGTGGCACCATGTAAGGCCCGATGCGTTTTACACCTTTGCTGCGGGCAATATCGGCCGCTTCAACCTGATTGATCGAGGAAGCACCTCCAGAACCGGCAATGAGGCCTGTTCGCGGCTGCGATACCATCTCGGGGGTCAGCCCTGAATCGGCAATGGCGTTTTGCATGGCAACACAGGCATAAGCCGCCGCATCGCCCATGAAGCGCTTGTCCTTGCGATCAATCAGGGACTCCAGGTCAATCTCGGGACGACCGCTGATCTGGCTGCGAAAGCCCATCTCGGCATAGACGGGATTGGCCCTGATGCCGGATTTTCCGAGGCGCAGGCTTGCACTGACACTGGCCTTGTCGTTTCCCAGGCTGGAGACAATCCCCAGGCCTGTAATGACTACACGACGCATGATGAACCCTCATCTGTTGGCGACGCTGAAGCGGCTGCGTCGCTCTTATTATGGAAGCGTTATGTCAATCCTGTTGCCTTGACTGTCTGCCGGAAACGGATCAGAAATGATCGGTACTGGTAAACAATCCGCAACGCAAATCCTGTGCCGTGTAGATTTCCTTGCCATCTACCAGCATGCGGGCATCGGCAATCCCCATGACCAGCTTGCGCTCGACCACGCGCTTGAGTTGCAGGTGGTAGGTTACCTTCTGGTGGTGGGGGAGCACCTGACCAAAGAACTTGAGCTCTCCGGCACCGAGTGCGCGGCCACGACCCGGGTTGCCGCGCCAGGCCAGCCAGAAACCGAGCAACTGCCACATGGCATCGACACCCAGACAGCCGGGCATGACCGGATCACTTTCAAAGTGGCAGCCAAAAAACCAGAGATCAGGGCGAATATCGAGTTCGGCGACGATCTCGCCCTTCCCGTATTGACCGCCTTCATCGGTAATAAGGGTGACGCGGTCCATCATGAGCATGTTGGGAAGGGGGAGGCGGGCATTGCCTGGGCCAAACATTGTTCCGTGGCCGCAGGACAGCAGGTCCTCACGGCTGAAGCTGTTCTGTCGCATTGTTGATGCAATCCTTGACGCGTCACCGCCAGTTTGACGGCAGCCGGATTGTATCAGTGCATTCCTTGCGGTCTGGTTATCACGGCGGCTTAACTTGTATCCAAATATGTGGGTCGGAGGCATGGGGAGTTACATGCCTCTTATGGACAAGCAAATGGCGCTGTATATGATGACGCAGCCGTCGGCATGGTCCCGTGTGGATGTCCGTTTCTGCCCTGTCGGTTCCCCTTTGTTCCAGGAGTCCATGATGCTCGTCGAGCTTGGTCATTTTGCGCTCGTGCTGGCCCTTGTTGTGTCGGTGCTGCAACTGGTAGTGCCTGTGGTGGGCGTGTGGCGGGGGCATCCGGGGGCTCAGGCGGTGGCACGCAACAGCGCCTATGCCCAGCTGCTCCTGCTCCTGTTTTCCTTCGGCATGCTGACGCTGGCCTTTGTGAACAATGACTTCACCATCGATTACGTGGCACGTCAGAGCAACACCATGCTGCCGGTCTGGTACAAGGTCTCGGCAGTCTGGGGCGGGCATGAGGGCTCGCTGCTTTTATGGGCACTGGTGCTGGCGCTGTGGAGTGCGGCGGTGGCCCGCTTCAGCCGCAGTCTGCCCCGCGACATGATTGCCCGTGTCCTGGCCATTCTGGGCGGGGTCAGTGTCGCCTTTCTGCTCTTTATCCTGCTGACCTCGAATCCTTTCCGCCGCCTGTTGCCGGATTTCCCGCCGGACGGGAATGACCTGAATCCCCTGTTGCAGGACCCGGGCCTTATTTTTCATCCGCCGATGCTCTACATGGGCTATGTCGGTTTTGCGGTGCCATTTGCCTTTGCACTGGCCGGACTCATGGGCGGGCGCCTGGATTCGGCCTGGGCGCGCTGGTCCCGTCCCTGGACGGTAGCCGCATGGTGCTTTCTGACGGTGGGCATCGCGCTTGGTTCCTGGTGGGCCTATTACGAGCTGGGCTGGGGCGGCTGGTGGTTCTGGGACCCG
>CAYGBB010000081.1:0-7954 GCA_964347985.1 uncultured Moraxellaceae bacterium | reverse complement strand
CCGTTCTTGTTGCGCAGCAAGCCGCCTTCACCACGGCAACCCTCTGTCAGCAGCACGCCGGCACCGGCGACGCCGGTCGGGTGGAACTGCCAGAACTCCATGTCTTCCAGCGGAATGCCGGCACGAGCAGCCATGCCGAGACCATCACCGGTGTTGATGAAGGCATTGGTGGAGGCCTGATAAATACGGCCGGCACCACCGGTAGCAAACAGGGTGCACTTGGCCTGGAACACAGCCACATTGCCTGTCGCCAGATCAATGGCAGTAACACCCAGCACATCACCGTCTTCGTCGCGAATCAGGTCAAGGGCAATCCACTCGACAAAGAACTCGGTCTTGGCTTCGAGATTGGCCTGATACAGCGTGTGCAGCAAGGCGTGACCGGTACGGTCGGCGGCGGCACAGGCGCGCTGCACCGGCTTCTCGCCATAGTTGGCGGTATGACCACCGAACGGACGCTGATAGATGGTGCCGTCGGCATTACGGTCAAACGGCATGCCGAGATGTTCCAGTTCATACACCATCTTCGGTGCCTCGCGGCACATGAACTCGATGGCATCCTGATCACCCAGCCAGTCAGAACCCTTGATGGTGTCATAGAAGTGGTAGTGCCAATTGTCTTCGCTCATGTTACCGAGCGAGGCACCGATGCCACCCTGCGCTGCCACGGTATGTGAGCGGGTCGGGAATACCTTGGTCAGCACTGCCACCTTGAGACCGGCACGTGCCAGCTGCAGCGAGGCACGCATGCCTGAGCCACCACCGCCGACAATAACGGCATCAAAGGTCAGGGTAGGAATATTGGTCGCGTTGATTTCGCTGGCCATGAATCAGTTCCCCCACAGGATCTGGATACCCCAGACCACATAAACAAAAATGCAGATGGCCATGCCGGTCTGCAGGAATATACGGATAGCCGTTGCCTTGGCACCCATCTGGCGCTCAGTGACATAGTCCGTAAATACCGTCCACATCCCCACCCAGGCATGTGCAGCCAGGGCAACCAGGGCCAGCAGGGAGAAAATCTGCATGGCTGTGCAGGACATGAAGCCCTTCCACTGCGCGTATTCAAGACCGGGATTGCACAGCAGGTAGCCAACAATCACCACAAAATAGACAGCCAGCACATAAGCACTGACGCGCTGGGCCAGCCAGTCGGAGATGCCGTTGCGGCTGTAGCTCGTTGAACTGTATCTCATCAGAGCACCATCCAGGCCAATGCACAAAGAATGAGGATTGCTGCCACGACGATAGCCAGTGTGGCAAACAGTCGACCACCCTGAAGGGTTTCGCCGACACCGAAGTCCTGAACAAGATGTTTGGTACCTGCTACCACGTGATAGATCAGACCGGCAAAGGCCACGAAGACCAGGAAGCCCCCGACCAGTCCGCCCAGAACATCTGTCTTGACGGCTGCAAAAGCCGCCTCGGATGCCAGTGATTGCTGCAGGACATAAAGCAGAACCGGGATAAGAAGGAAGATCACCACGCCAGAGATACGATGCAGAATGGAGGCGATGGCAACCGGAGAGCTATTGACGGCCAGAACGGTCGACAAGCTGAGATTGACAGGTCGATTGCTTTTCACAGCGGAGGTTCCTGTTGAGGGCCTCAAAAGAGGCGAACCTAAGGGAGAGCACACAAGGAAGCGCCAAGCCGATGAATTTCCTGAACTTTTCAGAATATCACCGTCCCGCACAAAACCGGGCCAAAAGTATAATCCCGCACAAATTGAATTACAAACCGGTAACAAGGGCAAAATGCATTGTTTGAATGAGGAAACCAGCCATTTTGACAGTCAACTTTCCTGCTTAATGTTGCGCTCACCCACTGGCCGGCCAACTGGGCAATGCCTGCACAAAAGTCAATTAGACCAATTAGTCATCAATAAGCAGACGAAACAGCTGACTTTCCTCAAGAAACTACCGGATCGTTTGTAACAGTTGATTGACAAAATTCCCTCACAAATTAAGCTAGCGCGCCTTCCCCGAAGCGTTTTGCTCCATCTTCGCGTTCCGGTCCTGCCGGAGAGTCAAGCTCGCAAATCGCTTTCGGTCGCGCTGAAGCCAGAGCCATGTAGTTAACCGGCTCGATTAGGAGACTGCCATGTCGGGTAAAAAAGTCACCCTGACCATCGACGACAAGTCGATCGACCTTCCCGTAACCTCCGGTACGATGGGGCCAGATGTCATTGATGTGAAAGATGTCCTTGCCCAGGGCTACTTCACCTATGACCCGGGCTTCATGGCCACTGCTGCTTGCGAGTCGAAAATCACGTTCATTGATGGCGACAAGGGCATCCTCCTGCACCGCGGCTTTCCGATTGACCAGCTGGCTGAAAAGTCCGACTACCTGGAAACCTGCTACCTGTTGCTGAATGGCGAGCTGCCAAACCCCGAGCAGAAGAAGGACTTCGTCAACCGTGTCACCCAGCACACCATGGTTCACGAGCAACTCCAGTTCTTCTATCGCGGCTTCCGTCGTGATGCCCACCCGATGGCCGTCATGTGTGGTGTGGTTGGCGCCCTTTCCGCCTTCTATCACGACAATCTGGACATCAATAACCCGGAACACCGTCGTATTGCGGCCATTCGCCTGATCGCCAAGATGCCGACCATCGCGGCCATGAGCTACAAGTACAATGCCGGCCAGCCTTTCGTGTACCCACGTAACGACCTGGGCTATGCCGAAAACTTCCTGCACATGATGTTTGCCACCCCTTGCGAGGACTACAAGGTGAACCCGGTGCTGGCCAAGGCCATGGACCGCATCTTCATCCTCCATGCGGACCACGAGCAGAACGCCTCCACTTCGACCGTGCGTTTGACCGGTTCGACGGGCGCCAACCCCTATGCCTGTATCGCAGCCGGCATTGCCGCACTGTGGGGCCCGGCTCATGGCGGCGCCAACGAAGCCGTGCTGAAGATGCTGGATGAGATCGGCTCGGTGGAAAACCTGGACAAGTTCCTGGCCAAGGCCAAGGACAAGAACGATCCGTTCAAGCTGATGGGTTTCGGTCACCGCGTGTACAAGAACTTTGACCCGCGTGCCAAGGTAATGAAGCAGACCTGTGACGAAGTACTGGCGGCGCTCGGCATCAACGATCCGCAGCTTGAGCTCGCCATGAAGCTGGAAGAGGCTGCCCGTAACGATCCGTACTTCGTTGAGCGCAAGCTTTACCCGAACGTGGACTTCTACTCAGGCATCATCCTGAAGGCTATCGGTATCCCGACTTCCATGTTCACGGTGATTTTTGCGCTGGCACGTACCGTCGGCTGGATTTCGCACTGGATGGAAATGCACAACGCACCGTACAAGATCGGCCGCCCACGTCAGCTTTACACGGGCTACACGCAGCGTAATTTTGTTGAACTCGACAAGCGTTAAGTCTTGTTTCCAGCAAAAAAGGCCGCCTTAGCGGCCTTTTTTGTGGGCGCCATTTACCGTTGGCAATTCATCGCAGGCCACGTAAGGTTATCCCCCCCCTTCCCTGCAGGCATGCTCACATGACATCACTCGCCTTTATCGGACTGGGCACCATGGGCTACCCCATGGCCGGCCATCTCGCCCGCAAGGGATTTGCCGTGACGGTATTCAATCGCACACCAGGCAAGGCTGATACGTGGTGTGCAGAGTTTGGTGGCACCAAAGCGGCGAGCCCTGCGGAAGCCGCAAAACACGTGGATGTCGTACTGACATGCGTAGGCAATGATGCAGATCTGCGTGAGGTCGTGCTGGGACCTAACGGGATCCGGGATGGACTCAGGCAGGGTGCACTCCTGGTCGATCACTCAACAGTCTCTGCCGAAGTATCCCGTGACCTGGCCAGTCATCTCGCCGCGGCAGGTTCCCGGTTTGTGGATGCTCCCGTCTCGGGAGGCCAGCAAGGTGCCCGGAACGGGCAGCTCACCATCATGTGTGGTGGCACCGATCGCGATATTGAGCAGGCAAGCGCCATCATCAGCAGCTATGCGCGGGCCATTACCCATATGGGACCCGTAGGTAATGGCCAGCTCACCAAGATGGTTAACCAGATATGTGTGGCCGGTCTTGTCCAGGCATTGTCGGAGGGTATGCATTTCGCCGAGCAGGCCGGACTGGATTTGCAAAAGGTCATTGATGCCATATCGCAAGGCGCCGCCTCTAGCTGGCAGATGGTGAACCGTCACAAAACCATGATTGCAGCTGAATATGAGCATGGATTTGCTGTCGACTGGATGCGCAAGGATCTAGCCATTTGTGAGGCAGAGGCCCGTCATCTGGGTGTCTCATTGCCCGTTACCGCACTGGTTGACCAGTTTTACGCCGAGGTCCAGGCCATGGGTGGTGGGCGCTGGGATACATCAAGTTTATTGGCCCGTCTGCAACGCAAGTAGGGCCGCCTTCCGCCCGCCGAAAAAAATATCCGCTTATCGGAAAAATGATCATTTAATAACCAACTCGTCCGGTCGATATGGATAAGCACCCTCAGGACTCCTAGACTTCAGGTCAGCTTTGAACAGCCATAACCAACGGAATGGACATCATGAAAACAATAACGTGGGTCAATGGGTGTCGCAGTGCCATGCTGCTCGCCACTCTTTTGATGGGCTCTGGCGCAGTCGTCGCCATGGCAAATGACAACAACTCTACTCGCAACACCTGCAACGAACAGGCTGATGGCATGTCCGGCGACTCCCGACGCCAGGCCATTGCACTTTGCGTTCGCAAAAAAGCGCAAACCTCCAACATGCCCCCGATGCTTGCCAAAGTAAGTGAATGCAACCGCAAGGCGGGAGACATGTCAGGAAATGCCCGCAGCAGCTTCATGGACACCTGCCTGAAGAACAACTAAGGGCGGAACGCACCGTCGCGATCATCGGCATGATGGACGCCCACAAAAAAGCCCGCATTTCGCGGGCTTTTTTGCATCAATCGAGCATCACTTCTCGATGATCGCCACTACGCCCTGGCCGCCTGCCGCACAGATCGAGACAAGAATACGGCCACTGCCTTTTTCATTCAGCATCTTGGCTGCAGAAGCCACAATACGGCCACCTGTCGCAGCAAACGGATGACCCGCCGCCAGAGAGGATCCGTTCACATTGAGCTTGCTACGGTCGATGCTGCCCAGCGGCTTGTCGAGCCCCAGACGCTCCTTGCAGAACTTTTCGTCTTCCCATGCCTTGAGTGTCGACAACACCTGACCGGCAAACGCCTCGTGAATCTCATAAAAGTCGAAATCCTGAAGGGTGAGCCCGGTACGAGCCAGCAGTCGGGCCACGGCATATGCCGGAGCCATCAACAGGCCTTCCTTCTTGTGCACAAAATCTACGGCTGCAATTTCCACGGTAGTCAGATAGGCCAGAACCGGAAGATTGCGTGCCTTGGCCCACTCTTCAGAAGCCAACAGTACCGCCGATGCACCATCAGTGAGCGGCGTGGAGTTACCGGCGGTCATGGTGCCGGTCTCCTTGTCACCAAAAACAGGCTTGAGTGTCGCCAGCTTCTCAATGGTCGAGCCTGGGCGAAGGTTGTCATCACGCTCCAGTCCCATGTACGGCGTCATCAGATCGCTGAAAAAACCACGCTCATAGGCGGCCGCCATGTTCTTGTGGCTCTTGAATGCCAGCTCATCCTGTGCTTCACGGGCAATGCCCCACTCGGCAGTGGTGATTGCCTGATGATCACCCATGGCCAGACCCGTACGCGGCTCGCCGTTACGGGGAATTTCCAGGCCGATCATGCTCGGGCGGAACTTGCCGAGCAGCTTCAGGCGAGTGCCATTGTCCTTGGCGCGGCTAAGCTCCAGCAGGAGCTGACGAAGTGAGTCGCTGACTCCAATGGGCGCATCAGAGGTCGTATCAACCCCACCACCAATACCGCACTCAATCTGGCCAGTGGCAATCTTGTTGCCAATGTAGTTGATGGCCTGAAGGCCAGTGCCACACGCCTGCTGCATATCGCAGGCAGGGGTTTCCGGGGCCAGCCTGGTGCTCAGGACAACTTCACGCGTCATGTTGAAGTCACGCGACAGCTTCAGGACAGCACCTGCAGCCACCTCGCCCAGACGTTCACCATCCAGCTTGTAACGGGCAACAAGACCGTCAATCGCGGCGGTCAGCATGTCCATGTTGGAGGCAGTGGCATAGGCGCCATTGGAACGGGCGAAGGGGATACGATTGCCGCCAATGATGGCAACACGACGAAGGGTAGACATGAGGGAGACTCCTGCTGGTTTTCCGATGACGGCACCCTAGCACAGAAAAATGCAGGGGCATTGGCACTAAAAACAGAAACACATGGGCGTTACAGCAAATGCGCCAGGCTATGACCTTTGCTAGCCTGCGCTCCGCAACCAGACTCGATGCACTGGCAATGAGCATGACCGGCTGGCCCGCCGGTATTCTGCCATATCCGCGTCAATGTCAGTGCCACATAGTTCTGCTACAGTTGCGACCGTTTTCTCCGGCAATTTCCGGAAGCCCTCCCAACCGTCGTGCGCTGTTTGCGCCTGAAATCAAAGGACGACGTCATGAGTGACCGTTACACCCAGTTCGCGAATTCCGCGCTTGGCCGTCTGCTGGCCAAGAACCTCGGCCTGCCCATGCCCCTGAACCTGGATCGTTTCCAGCCCGGCATGCCCGTCATTTCCGGTGCTGTGCTGCTGGGTAGTGCGCCGAACGGGCAGCTGACTCGTGCTGCCGCTGACACGTTACGCAACATTCAGGCAGAAGTGCACACATACGCTCAGGATCATGTGGCCACGGCAACTGCGGCGGCAAGCCTGAATGCCAAGGTATGGAATCCCGAAGTCGACACTGAACAGAAATTCAAGGCGCTGGTATTTGACGCAAGCGGCATCACGACAAGTGAAGACCTGGTGCAGGTTTATCACTTCTTCCATCCGGTCATGCGCAAGCTTGCCGAATGCAGCCGCATCATCATTCTCGGCCGCACACCGGAATCCTGTGAGAATCCACGCCAGGCAACAGCCCAGCGCGCACTGGAAGGCTTTACCCGCTCACTGGGCAAGGAAGTAAAGAAAGGCGGCACGGCACAACTGGTGTATGCCGCCCCGGGTGCTGAAGGGCAGCTGGAGTCAACCCTGCGCTTTTTCCTGTCACCTCGCTCAGCCTATGTCTCGGCACAGGTTGTTCGCACATTCCCGTCGACGACGGAAGCCAAACTCGACTGGACCAAACCCCTGGCCGGCAAGGTCGCTCTGGTTACTGGCGCCTCCCGCGGCATTGGTGAAGCCATTGCCAAGACCCTTGCCCGTGATGGCGCTCATGTTATCGGCCTGGATATTCCGGCACTGGCCGACGATCTGCGCGTGGTCACCAGCCTTATCGGTGGCTCGGCCCTGGCACTGGACATTACTGCCGCCGATGCTCCGCAAAAAATTGCCGAACATCTGAAGGCTCATCACGGTGGCGTGGACATCATCGTGCACAACGCTGGTGTGACCCGTGACAAGACACTGGCCAACATGACGCAGCAGCAGTGGGACATGGTGATGGGCATCAACCTGTCGTCTGAAGAACGTATCAATGATGAATTGCTGGCACAGAATGTGATCCGTGAAAATGGCCGCATCATTTGTGTGTCGTCCATCTCCGGCATTGCCGGCAACATGGGCCAAAGCAACTACGGCATGAGCAAGGCTGGCGTGATCGGCATGGTACAGTCGATGGCACCGGTTCTGTTTGCCAGGAAGATCACCATCAATGCCGTGGCACCAGGCTTCATTGAAACCCAGATGACTGCAGCGATTCCGTTTGCGATTCGCGAAGCTGGTCGTCGCATGAACTCCATGTCGCAGGGCGGTCTTCCGATTGATGTGGCCGAAGCCATTGCCTGGTATGCCTCGCCAGCATCGGCCGGTGTGAACGGCAATATCGTGCGCGTGTGCGGCCAGTCGCTGATTGGTGCCTGATCCGGCTACAGCAGGAGAGGGTTCTGCCCCCTCTCC
>CAYGBB010000080.1:0-7973 GCA_964347985.1 uncultured Moraxellaceae bacterium | reverse complement strand
ATGACACGGTGACCAGCACCAGCAGCTTGCCCGTGCTCGCCACGGCATAGGCTCCGGCAATACCGAACAGCACCCCGATCAGGCAACCCGCCACCGAAATGATCACTGCCTCCAGCAGGAACTGCAGGCGGATATCGGCAGGGCGCGCACCAATCGCCATGCGGATACCGATTTCACGGGTGCGCTCGGTCACCGACACCAGCATGATGTTCATGATGCCGATGCCGCCGACAATCAGCGAAATCGATGCAATGGCACCCAGCATGAGTGACATCACGGCCGTGGTTTCCGCCGCCGTATTGGCAAGAGCCGTCAGGTTTTGTACCGTGAAATCATCTTCCTGCTCTTCACCAAGGCGATGCCGTTCGCGCAGTAATTCCTTCATCGCCGACTCGACCCGCGGCATCGCTTCTTCGTTGTCTGCCTGCACCATGATCATGCGCAAGGTATCGCGAAAGCGGGAGCCTTGCAGGCGACGCTGCACCGTGGTCAGGGGCAGCAGGATCGTGTCATCCTGATCGCGGCCGTCCAGGCTTTGGCCCTTGCTCGCCAGCACCCCGATAATCTGGAAAGGCTGGTTGCGGATACGGATGGTTTCACCAATGGGGCTCACGCCACCAAAAAGGTTCTCGACAATCTGCTGGCCCACCAAGGCCACCTGGGCACCGGCGCGCATCTCGGCATCGTCAAACACATAGCCTTCGGTCAGCTGCCAGTCACGCAGGCCCAGATAATCGGCATTGCTGCCGACAATCTGGGTATTCCAGTTGTTGGTGCCGTACACCACCTGCGAACTCATCTGCACCAGCGGTGCCATGAATTTCACCCCGCCAATTTCCTTGATGGCATTGGCATCCCCCAGCGTCAGATTTACCGCGCCACCAAATCCGGTACGCACACCGTTGGCACTGGTCGCCCCCGGCATGACAATGAACAGGTTGGAGCCCATGCTCGCAATCGCACTGTTGACCTGCTTCTGCACACCCGCACCGATGGCCAGCATCAGGATGACCGCCGCCACACCGATAATCATGCCGAGCATGGTGAGGAAGCTGCGCAAACGGTTCGCCACCATTGCCGACAGTGCTTCACGCAACATGAATCCGAACATCAAATGGCCTCCACATGATGCGCCAGTCCGGCCGCGACCGGGCCATCGTAGGCGACACGACCATCGACCAGCCGCACCAGGCGTTTGGCATGCAGGGCAATATCCGGTTCATGGGTTACCAGCAGCAGCGTAATGCCCTGTTCACGATTCAGCGTATCGAACAGTGCCATGATTTCTCCGCTGGTCCGGGTGTCGAGATTTCCGGTGGGCTCGTCTGCCAGTACCAGCGCCGGCCGGTTCACCAGCGCGCGCGCAATCGCCACACGCTGTTGCTGGCCGCCGGAAATTTGCGCGGGATAGGCATCCAGTCGATCACCAAGACCGACTTGTGCCAGCATGTCAGCCGCGCGCACGCGCCGCTCGGCCGCCGCCACCCCGGCATAAATCAGCGGCAAGGCAACATTGTCGGCCAGCGTGCTGCGGGGCAGCAGGTTGAATCCCTGAAACACAAAACCGATGGAACGATTGCGAATGCTCGCCAGTTGTGCCGCTTCACGGTGCGCCACGGCTTCGCCATTCAGGAAATATTCCCCTGCTGTCGGGCTGTCGAGACAGCCCAGAATATTCATGAAGGTCGACTTGCCCGATCCGGAAGGCCCCATCACCGTGACAAATTCACCGGCATTCACCTCCAGATCAATCCCGTGCAGGATGCGCACCGGCCCGGCACCGGACGGAAATTCCTTGATGATGCCGCGCGTGCGAATAATCGGTGTGGTCATGGGTGTAGTCCGCGGTGTGGTCATCTCTGTCGCCTACATGCCGAACTGCATGCCACGCGGGCGCCCGCCCGTGGGCACTTCATCTTCGGCACCTTCGCCAACCACCACAGGATCGCCTGCTTTCAGTGCGCCGCTGCGCAACTCCGTATAACGTCGATCGGTAATGCCGGTCTGCACGCGCACCTCATGCAAGCGGCCATCCCGCAAGACATACACACGGGCACTGCCACCGGTACGGGCCGAGCGCCGGCGTTCGCCACTGTCGGCACTCTCGCCGCCACTGCCCGCAGAAGCGGCCGCGCCATTGCCGGCACCGGCCGTTAACATTTCGTCGCTGCCTTTCTTTTCAGTGCTGTCTGCCGCCTTTATGACCTGGCTGCCATCCGTTGGCTTGAAACGCAATGCCGTATTCGGCACCCGCAACACATCCGTCTTTTCCTGAACCTTGATATCCACATACGCGGTCATGCCCGGCAACAATTTTTCGTCAGGATTGGCAACGGCCACCACCACGTTGTACGACACCACATTGGATTCTGTTTTCGGATTCAGACGAATCTGTTTCACCGTGCCCGTAAAGCGCTGGCCGGTGAAGGCATCAACACGGAACGTTACTGGAATGCCGACACGGATCTGGCCGATGTCCGCCTCGGCAAAATACGCATCAATCTGCATCTCGCGCAGATCCTTCGCAATCTTGAACAGTTCCGGCGTGCTGAAACTGGCCGCCACGGTCTGCCCGGCATCCACCGCGCGCGATACCACTACGCCCGACACCGGCGAGCGGATCACGGCATAGCCAAGATTCGTGCGGTCCTTTTCCACCTGCGCTCTGGTTTGTGCCACCTTGGCCTGTGCATCCTTCATGGCCTGCCGGGTCTGATCCATTTCCTGCACAGAGACAAATCCTTCGCTGGCCAATGGCGCAATGCGCGCGACATCACTCTGCGCCAGACGCAAAGCCGATTGCGCCGACGCAAAATTGGCCTCGCTCTGCTGCAATGCCGCACGCAACAGTGCGTCATCCAGCTTCATCAGGATCTGGCCCGCTTCCACGCGATCATTGAAATCAACATACAGATCGGTGATGGTGCCGGACACCTGCGTTCCCACGCTCACCAGCGTCACCGGATTCAGGGTGCCATTGGCGGATACCGTCTGGGCAATCGTGCCACGATCAGTTTTTTCGGTGCGGTAATTCGTGGTGTCACCCTTGTCACGACACGCAACAAAGCCAACTGCTACCAGCACCAATATTGCCAGCACAACAAACACACGCGGGCGCAACAAAGATTTCAGTGTCATGGTGCCGCCTCCTGCACCGGTATCGCATCTGGCGTATCGCCAGCAGCAGGCTCCGGCATTGGCTGCGTCACTGTCGATGCATCCTGCGCTGAATACTCCAGCGAAGAAAATCCCAGTGTGCCGGTGGCACGCGCCAGCGTGATGCGCAGGCGTGCCCAGTCATAACGTGCTTTCACAAACTGCTGGCGGGCATCCGCCAGCGTGCTTTGTGCATTCAGCACATTGATCAGATCACCCAGGCCGGCCTTGTACCGGGCCATCGCCGCACGATGCGACTCTTCAGCCGCTTTCACCAGATCCTCGGTCGCGGCAAACGATGCCGTTGCCGTGCGCAGGGATTGCCACGCTTCCCATATTTCCTGCGACACACTCTGGCGCTGCTGCTCCAGACCCGTGCGGGCCAGCTCCAGCTGCGCCTCGGCCAGACGCACATCCGCTGCACGCTGGCCACCGGTATAAAGCGGCACATTGAGCCGCAACCCGACATTGCCACCAGAGCTGTCACTGCTGTTGTCCTGTGTCCAGCCCTGGCTCGCCGACAGCCGCAGATCCGGGCGATGACTCGCCCGTGCCTGCGCCAGTGACGCCTCACTGGCTGCCACGCGCTCACGCTGGGCAATGATGTCGGGCCGCTGTTCGGCGACACTCAGGAAGGGTTCCAGCGCGGGCAGGGCAGGGCGCTCCGGAATGGCTTCCGGCGACGCCAGTGTGAGCATTGTTGCGGCTGGCATGCCCAGCATGATGGCCATACGGCCCCGGGCCACTTGCTGCTCACCTTCTTTCGTCAGCACACTGAGGCGCGCCTGCGACAGCGCGGTTTGTGACTGCAATACATCCTCTTTGGTGGCGACACCGACGCGCTGCCTCACGCCTGCCGCCCGCAGGGTCTCCGCTGCGGCTGTTTCGGATTCCCGTGCCGCCACCAGGCTCGCATCGGCCGCCAGCCACAGGTAATACGCCGCCACCGCCTGCTGCAACACCAGCTGCAATGTCGCGTCCTGGGTCGCACGCAGTGCCTCCAGCGTCCGCTCGGCCTGGGCCTTGCCCGCCGCCCGCGCCCCGAAGTCAACCAGCAGCCACCCCAGTGACACGTTCGCACTGGTCTGGTCCTCACGGCCTGCGGTCGCCGTGTCGCCCGTGCTGTGTGTCTGCCCGAGCGCGGCATCAACGGTCGGACGGTACGGTACTCTGGCCGCGTCCACCCGGGCCGCCTGGGCCTCGGCATTCAGCCAGGCCATCCTTGTATCGGGATGCCGGCACAGTGCCAGTCGCACCACACTCGCCAGATCCAGGGCGGTGGCAGGCAGCGCACAGGCGGAGGGGACGGGCGCCGCTCGCGACAGGGCCTCGGCCGCCACCACGGGTAGCGCCATGCCCGCCATGACGGCAGCGATAGAAAACTGTTTCAGCATGATGTGTGTGCCAACAAAAGGGCATGCGCCCGCTGTCTCAAAACTTCGTGGCAACTGCGGCGGCGAAGGGAATCCGGAAGCGTAGCACCCGGGCATGACAAATCCGTACACCCTCAGTAACGTCCTGGTGCCAACATGGTTGACCGGTCATGTTGTAGCAGCGCTGTTCATTTACCGAAAAAACCGGCAAAAGCGGCATTGACGTCAATGCCGGCCCCCGGCACCTCGCGTATAAAGCACCTCGTCAACGGCTTTCCGTGCCAGGCGATCCAGTCCTGATCAATGCCCCAAGGCCGCTCAACCCCCCAACGAGGTGCTTTCATGCCGACGTACAAGGCTCCGCTGCGCGACATGCGCTTCCTGATGAACGAAGTGTTCGACTACCCGAAGCATTACAGCAAGCTGTCCAACGGTGGTGAAGCCACGCCGGACATGGTCGAGGCCATCCTCGGCGAGGCCGCCCGGCTCTGTGAAGAAGTGCTGGCACCGCTGAACCTGCCGGGTGACCTGGAAGGCTGCCACTTCGAGAATGGGGAAGTGACCACGCCCAAGGGCTTCAAGGATGCCTATGACCAGTACGTGGCCGGTGGCTGGCAGGGCCTGTCGCACCCCGCCGAATACGGTGGCCAGGGCATGCCCATGTCCATGGGCCTGTTCAAGTCGGAGATGATGGGTACGGCCAACTGGTCCTTCACCATGTACCCCGGCCTTTCCCTCGGCGCCATGAACACCATCATGCAGCACGCCACCGTCGAGCAGAAAGCCGTCTACATGCCGCCGCTGACCGAAGGCCGCTGGACCGGCACCATGTGCCTGACCGAACCGCAGTGCGGTACCGACCTCGGCCAGGTCAAGACCAAGGCCGAAACGAATGCCGATGGCAGCTACCGCATCACCGGCACCAAGATCTTCATTTCCGCCGGCGACCATGACCTGGCCGAAAACATCATCCACATCGTGCTGGCCCGCCTGCCCGATGCCCCCGCCGGTACACGCGGCATCTCCCTGTTCATCGTGCCCAAGTTCAAGGTCAACGCCGATGGCAGCGTGGGCGCACGCAATGGCGTGAGCTGCGGCTCCATCGAACACAAGATGGGCATTCGCGCTTCCGCCACCTGCGTCATCAATTTCGACGAGGCCGAAGGCTACCTTATTGCCGAGCCCAACAAGGGCCTGGAAGCCATGTTCACCTTCATGAACACCGCCCGCATCGGCACCGCCATCCAGGGCGTCTGCCATGCCGAGCTCTCCTATCAGGGCGCCCTGGCCTATGCCAAGGAACGTCGCTCCATGCGTTCCGTGTCCGGCAAGAAAGAACCGGACAAGGTCGCTGATGCGCTGATCTGGCACGGCGATGTCCGTCGCATGCTGCTCACGCAGAAGGCCTTTGCCGAAGGCGGCCGCGCCATGGTCTATTTCGCCGGCCAGTATGCCGATCACATGGTGAACGGCGTCACCGAAGGCGACGACAAGAAATACAAGTACTGGGACGACAAGCTCGGCTTCCTCACCCCGATCATGAAGGGCTTCCTCACCGAAATGGGTCTGGAATCCGCCAACATCGGCATGCAGGTGTTCGGTGGCCACGGCTACATCAAGGAACACGGCATGGAGCAGATCGCCCGTGATGCCCGTATCGCCACCCTGTACGAAGGCACCACCGGCATCCAGGCGCTCGACCTGCTCGGCCGCAAGACCCTGATCATGACCCGCGGCAAGGCCGTGCGTGATTTCACCGGCACCATCCTGGGCTTCTGCAAGGACAACGCGCTCAATGCCAAAATGCGTCCCTTCGTGTGGCAGCTGTCCAAGCTCTGCGCGCAGTGGAACATGCTCACCGTGCGCACCATGCTCACCGCGCGCAAGGAACGCGAGATCGTGGCCTCGGCTGCGTATGATTTCCTGATGTATTCCGGTTACGTGACCATGGCCTATTTCTGGGCCCTGCAGGCCGCCGTGGCCTTCGAGAAACTGGAAAAGGGCGGTTCGGAAACACCCGAGTTCTATAAGGCCAAGATCCAGACAGCCGAGTTCTACTTCGAGCGCCTGCTGCCGCGTGCCAAGGGCCACATCGCCGGTATCGTTGCATCACCGAAGTCGCTGATGCAGATGGATAGCGACGCGTTCGCAATGGTGTAACTTTTCACGAAGCACTCTCTCCTCAGAGAATTTTCGCGCAAGGATCGCGCGGACCCGCTGGCCGGACCTTGTGTCCGGCCTTTTTTTGCGCCGCCAGACGGCCCCATCTGACAGTTTCCCTGTATAGGCTGACACTGCATCACTCCTTATACTCGGGAACATTCTCAGGAGAGTCGTCATGGCAAACCCCGCATCAAGAACTGCCATCATCGTTGGTGCCTCTCGCGGCATTGGTGCCTCACTGGCGCGAGAACTCGCGGCCCGCGGCTATCAGCTTGGCCTGCTATCCCGCAATCAGGAACAACAGAACCAGCTGGCGGACGAGTTGCGCGCTGCCCACGGCATCACTGTCGAAACGGGTGCGCTTGATGTCTGTGAGCAGGCGAGCGTCGCCCCGGTCATGAATCACATGATCTCCGCCTTCGGCACCGTGGATCTGGTCATCGTGAATTCCGGCGTGACCGGCGTGCGCAAGGCCGGTGACGGCAATATTGCCGAAGACCGCCGCATCATCGAAACCAATCTGCTCGGCGCCATCGCCGTGATAGATGTGGCCATGGCACAGTTCAAGCAGCAGGGCAGGGGACACCTGGTGGGCATCTCCTCCGTCTCCGCCAGTTTCGCCATTCCCGGTAGTGGTGCCTATTCCGCCAGCAAGGCCGCCCTCACCAATTACCTCGAAGCCCTGCGCATGGAAGTCAGCAAGCGCCAGATCGATGTCACCATCGTGCATCCCGGCTTTGTGAATACCGACATCGCCCCCGGCATGGAAAAATATCCCTTTGTCGCCACGCCGGAGAAAGTTGCGAAGGAAATAGTCGACGGTATCGAAAAGAAGAAAAAGAACATGATTGTGCCGCGCTTCCCCTGGAGCCTGATCATGCCGGTCCTGCATCTGATTCCGGACAGCATCAAAAGCCGTGTGATCTGATTCACGCAGACCTGGCTGCGCGATCAATCAGCGCTCAGGGATACAAACGCTCCCGCGTCCACCCGCCATTGCCATCGGGCAGATACAGCACCCGGTCGTGCAGGCGGGAAGGGCGGCCCTGCCACAATTCGACGCGCTCCGGTGTCACCGTATAACCGCCCCAGTGTGGCGGGCGCGGCACCCCCGTCACGTATTGCGCGGCATATTTGGCGGCACGCGCTACTAGCGTGGCCGTGCCATCCAGCGGCTGGCTCTGCATGGATGCCCACGCGCCGACACGGCTCTGGTACGGGCGCGAGGCAAAGTAGGCATCCGAAACTTCCGGTGCCACCTTTTCCACACGGCCCTCCACC
>CAYGBB010000079.1:0-8048 GCA_964347985.1 uncultured Moraxellaceae bacterium | reverse complement strand
CAGCAATTACCGCAACGGCCACACTGTGACGCACGGCTTTGAAAGCTCCGTGAGACGTCAGTGAGTAGATGGCCGATGCAGACATGGAAACACCCTGTTAATTCATCTAAATGATAATCATTTTCATTTAAAAGGCAAGCAAACCAGATACCCGTCTTGCACGCCATTGCCTATGGTAACGGGCCTGTCGGGCAAGGGAACGTCCTGCGGCAATCTGTCGCAGCAAACAGGGGTAAAAAAACAGACACAGGAAACCGGCCGTCACCATAACGGGTGACAGAGAGACAGGGGAATTGTCTGGATGGAGCGAAGGGATTAGAGAGGCCCCCCTGCCAGCCCGACCCCGGCACACGCATCACGACTACCGTTGCTTCCTTCCGGACCTGGCGGGGTTTGCCGTTTAGCATTGCGGGGGAACCGGCAGGGTTGCCACAGCGACCACCCTGAAGGGGTGGGCGCGCAGTATAGAGGCAGAAAGCGCCAACGCAAAGCCCATCGTCACCTCATGGGGAAAAACCACAGGGCATACAAAAGACAAAAGAGTAGTACAGCTCGTTACAAATGCGCCCTTTTCTCACCTTTCGGTAATGACAGACTATCCTGATGGGCTAACTGACCTGCCAGATCGTCAGATCGTGCCACCCACCATGCACAGGGAGGGAACAACCATGACCACTGTGTACCTTGACCGGATGCAGACACCGCTTGGCCAGCTTTTGCTGGCGCACTCCGGCGATCAGCTCTGCCTGCTCGACTTCGAAGACTATGCGTCCCGCTTCAAAACCGTGCTGGCGCATCGCTTCGGCTCACTTCCCCTCGTCGAAGAGCCCATGCCAACCAGCATGAAAGATGCCTTCATGGCTTATTTCGACGGTGTACTGGATGCCCTCGACAGTATCCCGGTGCATACCGCCGGCACATCCTTCCAGCAACTGGTGTGGGGAATGCTGCGCCGCATTGCTCCCGGTGAAACCTGGAGTTATGCGCAACTGGCCAAAGCCATCGGGCATCCCGGGGCATCGCGCGCCGTAGGCACGGCCAATGCACGCAACCCGATCGCCCTGATCATTCCTTGTCACCGGGTCATCGACAGCCAGGGCCGGCTGGCGGGATATTCAGGCGGCACCGAGCGCAAGCGCTGGCTGCTGCGTCATGAAGGCGCCACCTGGAAAGAGCCGGCACTCAAAGTGGCGGCGACACCTGTCGCCGATACTGCTGCGGGGTAATTCCTGTCCAGCGCTTGAACGCCCGGTAAAACGTGCTGAGCTCGGAAAAGCCGAGCATGAAAGCCACATCCACCATCGACCGCTCCGGCTCGCTGACGTACTGCAGGGCAAGCCGGTGCCGGAGACTGTCACACACCCCCTGATAATGGGTGTCCTGCTCACTCAGTCGCCGCTTGAGCGTGCTGACACTGACACCCAACTGCGCAGATACATCCTTGAGCTCCGGTAGCCCGTAAGGCAAGCGTGGCATCACCAGCTTCTCGATTTTCAGCACCAGGGGAGAAACCGGCTGTGTGTCCCGTGCCAGACGCTCATCCACATACTCCCGCAGCCGCTGCAGCAGGACCGGGTCGGCAGAAGGCAGCCGTAGCGAAAGCACATCCATGGGCAGGGTGATCTGGTTGTGGTCGGCCCCGAATTCGACGGGGCAACCGAAATACTCTTCGTAAAAGCGCAACGGACCAGCCGGACGATGACGGAACTGAACCCGTACCGGCCCCAGCTTTCTCTGCGTCGCCGCATTCATGAGAAAGTGGCCAAAACTGACCTGCGCCGAAAAATCAAACTCCACAACAGGACGTAACACCTCTACCGGCAAAGGAGGCATTTCCAGACGGTTGCAAAGGTTGCCATCCTCAAGAAACAGGGTGGAACCGAAGCTCTGATTGACCAGTCGCTCGTAACGCACGCCCAGCTCAAGTGCCTCCCCCAGGGTGCCAGCACTTTGTGCCAGTGTGCCAAGGATGCCGAAATCAGCCGGATGTGAACGCTCGCCCAGCCGCAACGGCAGCAAGGGGTCATGACACAGCGAGATGGCGACCTGCCAGGCTTTCACCAGACTGTCGAACGGCAGCAAACGCTCAGAATCCAGAGTCTCGTCCGCTGCCAGCCCGACCGCCTCCAGCAATGCTGCCGTTGATCCCGTCGCCCGGTCCACCGCATGCATCAGCGGCACAAAGAACTGTGCGGTAACCGTACGCCCCTCGGGCAACGCGGCGGAAAGAATGGTGGCCATGCCAACCTCATGAATACTGAATGACAGGAGTCTGCCGAGCGGCAGGCAGCGAAGCAAGAGCCCCGCACAACCGCCGGGCCTGCTGCATCGTGTCCAATTGGCCCGGGAGCAGCCGCTGGACTATAAACAATGACAGCCTGGCCCTGACAGGAATCAAAGACGAGCCGGAGTCCTCGCCTCTCATGGTGCCTTAAAACCACTTAAATGATAAAAGCCTATGAACAACCCTGAGTTTCTCGTCAGACCTGCACGCATCGGGCCTTTCACCCTGCAATGGTATTGAAAATATGGACGCTTCGTTCACCGCACTGCTGGAACGCGTACGACAGCGTGACCCGGATCAGCCCGAATTTCATCAGGCGGTCGAAGAAGTGCTGGAAAGCCTGTGGCCATTTCTGACCCAGCACCCCCGTTACATGCAAAACGGACTGCTGGAACGGTTACTCGAACCTGAACGCGTTATCCAGTTCCGCATACCCTGGGTGGACGACAATGGCGAGGTGCACGTCAATCGCGGATATCGCGTGCAAATGAACGGCTCCATCGGCCCTTACAAGGGTGGCATGCGCTTTCATCCCTCAGTCAACCTTGGCGTCTTGAAGTTTCTGGCCTTTGAGCAGACCTTCAAGAATGCCCTCACCACCCTGCCCATGGGCGGTGGCAAAGGCGGCGCCGACTTTGATCCCAAGGGTCACAGCGACAATGAAGTGATGCGTTTCTGTCAGGCACTGATGACCGAGCTTTTTCGCCATATTGGTGCTGATGTTGATGTACCGGCCGGCGATCTGGGCGTCGGTGCCCGGGAGGTCGGCTTTATGTATGGCATGTATCGCAAACTCGCCAATGAAGTGACGGGCACCTTCACCGGCAAAGGCATAAGTTTTGGTGGCAGCCTGATTCGCCCGGAGGCTACCGGCTACGGCCTGATCTATTTTGTCGAGGAAATGCTGAAGACCCGGAACCGCTCACTGGACGGACTGCGTACCGCCATTTCCGGCTCAGGTAACGTCGCCCAGTATGCCGCCCAGAAAGCCATGGAGCTTGGCGCTATCGTGGTCACTTTCTCCGACTCCGGCGGGACGGTGTACAACCCGGATGGTTTTACCGCGAAACAATGGCATGCCCTGATGGACCTGAAGAATGAGCGGCGTGGCCGGATTCAGGAACTGGCTGACCAGTTTGGCCTGCACTATGAAACGGGTGGTCGGCCCTGGCAGTTTCCCTGTGATATTGCCCTGCCCTGTGCCACCCAGAACGAACTGGATGAACACGATGCCCTCACGCTGCTGGGCCAGGGATGCTTTCTGGTCGCGGAAGGGGCGAACATGCCCTCCACGCTCGCAGCTGTCCACGCCTTCCAGAAGGCCGGCATCCTCTATGCACCGGGCAAGGCCGCCAACGCGGGTGGTGTGGCCTGCAGCGGACTGGAAATGTCCCAGAACTCCATGCGGACACACTGGACACATAATGAAGTGGATGCACGCCTGCACGCCATCATGATCAGCATCCACAACGCCTGTCTGAGTCACGGCAAAAAAGGCGACACCATTGACTATGTCGCGGGCGCCAATATTGCCGCCTTTGTAAAAGTGGCGGATGCCATGATGGCCCAGGGAGTGATCTGAACACAGCAACACAATCCATTTTCAGCACACGCACTGCCGTCACGAATATTTTATATGATCTGCTCACGTTGCCCGGGACAATATCCGGACACGTCCCATGAAACAGGAAGAATCCCCCATGATGATGCTGTGGCGCCGACATCCAGGCCTGTCACTGCTCGCAGTGATGTTACTGATGCTGTTGCTGCTGGTTACCTGGCGTCTGTGGCCGGACAGCGGCAAAGACAAACGGGATATGGCGGTTCCTGTTACCACTGCTTCCGTGATGCGCACCAATGTGCCGCTCTTTCTGAGTGGCCTGGGCACGGTGGTGTCGCCGCATGAAGTGGTTGTCCGGCCGCAAATCGATGGCCAGCTGATGGCACTGCATTTTCGTGAGGGGCAAGTGGTGCAGCGCGGCGACCTGCTCGCCACCCTGGATGACCGCGCCATCCGCGCCCAGCAGGCCAAGGCCAGGGCCGAGCTGAACCGGCTGCAGGTTCAGGCTCAAACGGCCGAGCAGGATCTGCAACGCTTCCGTGAGCTGGAAAAAGAGGATGTCACTACCGCACAGGCGGTGGAACAACAGGCCGCACAACTGGCCCAGACACGCGCCGCAGTGGCATCGGCACAGGCAAGCCTGACGGCCGCCGAAGTGAATCTGGCCTATACGCGCATCACCTCTCCGGCCCACGGACGCATCGGTTTGCGCCGCGTTGACCCTGGCAACATTGTTCGTGCCACGGATATTACGGGCCTGGTGACCGTCACCCAGACTGACCCGATGAACGTGATTTTCAGCCTGCCTCAGGAGGCTATCTCCACACTGCAGGCCATGAATAAAAACACACCTGCCGTCGTGGCCATTTTTGATCGTGCCGGCGGGCAACCTCTGGCAACCGGCACACTCGCGACCATTGATAACCAGATCGATGCCGCCAATGGCACCATCAAGCTCAAAGCGACCTTTGCCAACCCGGACAACCGGTTATGGCCAGGACAGTTTGTGAATGCCCGCCTGCAGGCAGGAGAAAAACAAAGCGCCCTGGTCATCCCCCTGACCGCGATACAACGCGGTCGTGACGGCAACAGCGTGTATCGCATCCGCGAAAGCAAAGCCGAGCTGACACCCGTGACCATTGCCTTTGAAAACGATCAACTGGCCGTGATCAGTCACGGGCTTGATGCGGGTGATCTGGTCGTGACCGAGGGGCAGTTGCGCCTGCGCCCTGGTGCCAGGGTAAAGCTACAAGACGGCAGCAATCATGCCCGCCAGTAACCGTAATTTTTCCGCGTTTTTTATTCAGCGCCCGATTGCGACCACCCTGCTCACGGCCGCCATTGTCCTGCTCGGCATTTTTGCTTTTCCCTTGTTGCCGGTGGCACCACTACCCCAGGCCGAATTCCCCACCATTCGCGTCGGGGCCAATCTGCCCGGGGCCAGCCCGGAAACCATGGCATCGGCAGTTGCCACGCCACTGGAAACACAACTCAGCACCATTCCTGGCATCAAGGAAATGACGTCGACCAGCTCACTCGGCAGTACCAGCATCACGCTGCAGTTTGATCTGGACAAGAAAATCGACACCGCCGCACAAGAGGTACAGGCAGCACTGAATGCGGCGGCCGGACGACTCCCGGATGACATGCCCAGTCTGCCAACCTGGCGCAAGGTGAACCCGGCCGACAGCCCGATCATGGTTGTCACTGTCCAGTCTGACGTACTTTCACTCACCGAACTGAGTGACTGGGCCGAAAACATTCTGGCACGACAAATCAGCCAGATGCCGGGGGTTGCGGAAGTACGCATATCTGGCCAGCTGAAACCCGCCATCCGGATTCAGGTCAATCCACAGCAACTTGCCTCACGCAATCTCACGCTGGATGACATTCGCATTGCCGTACAAAATACCAGTGTGAATCGCCCGAAGGGCACACTCTACGGCGACCGCATTACCTCGACCATTGCCACCAATGACCAGCTCTTTGATCCTGACGCGTATGCCGACCTGATGGTGGTATGGCGCGCTGGCACTGCCGTGCGTGTACGTGATGTGGCAAATGTAACCGCCTCCGCCGAAAACCGTTTTGTCTATGCCATGCAGAATGGCCGTATCGGGCTTAACCTCATCATTACCCGTCAGCCCGATGCCAATATCGTCAAGACAGTTGACCGGATTCAGGCTGAACTTCCGCGCCTCCAGGAAGCACTGCCTCCCTCCGTTGAGGTCAGCATTCTCAACGATCGCACGGCCACTATCCGGTCGGCATTGCACGAAGTGGAAATAAGCCTGCTGCTCACCATGGGTCTGGTGGTGCTGGTGATGGGCTTGTTCCTGCGTCAGGTGTCTGCCACAGCCATTGTCGCTGCCGTACTGGCGGTTTCTCTTGTTGCTACGTTTGCAGTGATGTACGCATTGGGCTTCAGCCTGAACAACCTGTCGCTGGTCGCGCTCGTCATTGCTGTCGGCTTTGTTGTCGACGATGCCATTGTCGTGGTGGAAAACATCCATCGTTGCCAGGAAGAAGGCCTTCCCATGCGAGAGGCGGCACTGGAAGGCGCCCGTCAGATTGGCTTTACCGTGCTGTCGATAAGCGTCTCGCTGATTGCCGCCTTTATTCCCCTGCTCTTCATGGGCGGAATTGTTGGCAGGCTTTTCAGCGAGTTTGCCCTCACAGTGACCGCGGCCATTCTCATTTCCGTACTGACATCGCTGACGCTGGCACCAATGCTGGCCTCCCGTTTCATGAAGAAACCGCCAGAAAACCATGCCACACATCAGGGCCTGGCCAGCAAGCTGGTCACACGCTATGACCATGCGCTGATCTGGGTGCTGGCCCACCAGCGCACGATGCTGTCCGTGTTCGGGCTGACCATCGGCCTCGCGATTGCAGGATACATCCTCATCCCCAAGGGGTTTTTCCCGGTACAGGACACCGGCTTTGTACTGGGCACTACAGAGGGTCCCCAGGACGTGTCATTCACTGACATGGTGGAAAAACACAAGGCACTCGCGGAGATAATAGGCAAGGACCCGGCCGTAGCCGCATTTGCTACCGGCGTCGGTACCGGAGGCAGCCCCGTGCTGTCCAGCGGACGCTTCTGGATATCACTCAAGCCCCATCGTGACCGCGATGTCAGTGCCACTGAGTTTATTGATCGCATTCGCCCACAGGCGGCGCAAATTGCAGATATCAAGCTCTTCCTGCGCCCCAGTCAGGACATCAATCTGGGCAGTGGTCCCTCGCGCACGCAATACCAGTACCTGCTGAAAAGCCCGGACGGCACCCTGCTGCCCATCTGGGCCGAACGACTGACCGAGGCACTCGCGAATCTGCCAGAGTTGCGTGATGTCTCCAATGATCTGGAAATTGACGCGGCGGTAACGCGCCTGACCATTGATCGCCAGACCGCCGCACGCTTCGGTCTGACCACCCTTGATATCGACAATGCCCTCTACAATGCCTACGGCCAGCGCCAGATCAGTGAATACCAGACAGAGGTCAACCAGTACAAAGTCATTCTGGAAATGGAACACAGCCTGCAGGGGCGTCGCGAAAGTCTGGGGCTGATCTACTTGCGCTCACCGCTCAGCGGCGAAATGGTCCCGCTTTCTGCAGTGGCGCAACTGGAGCCGCCGACCACGGGCCCCCTCACCATTACCCACAACGGCCTGTTCCCTGCCGCCAACATCACCTTCAATCTGGCGCCGGGCATTGCATTAGGGGATGCCGTTGCAGCCATCCGCCGGGCAGAGGCCGGAATCGGTATGCCGGCGGCGGTGAGCGGCCGCTTCCAGGGCACCGCACAGGCCTTTCAGGAGTCGCTGGCCTCTCAACCCCTTCTCATCCTGGCGGCACTGCTGGCGGTCTACATCATTCTTGGCGTGCTCTATGAGAGCTTTGTGCACCCGCTCACCATTCTCTCGACATTGCCCTCGGCCGGCATTGGTGCCGTACTGGCGCTTTGGCTGGCGGGCATGGAGTTCACCATTATGGCGCTGATTGGCATCATCCTGCTGATCGGCATCGTCAAGAAGAACGGCATTCTGATGATCGATTTTGCGCTGGACGCACAACGGTCCCAGGGGCTGTCGCCGGAGCAAGCCATTCACCTGGCGTGCCTCAAGCGCTTCCGTCCCATCATGATGACCACGATGGCGGCACTGCTGGCCGCCATTCCACTCATGCTGGGGCTGGGGG
>CAYGBB010000078.1:0-8160 GCA_964347985.1 uncultured Moraxellaceae bacterium | reverse complement strand
AGTTGTACCCGCCCGTACTGGTTTCAGTGCGGGCGGGTTTTGCATTTTCTGGAGATTGAAAAAATGGCTGACTTCCGTCTGGCAATTGTAGGCGTCACTGGTGAAGTAGGGCGTGCGCTTCTTTCGCGTCTTGATGACTCCGGCCTCGAGTTTGCCGAGGTGCATGCTCTGGCATCATCGCGCTCCGAGGAAGAAACGGTGATGTTCCGCCGGCGTCCATTGATCGTGGAGTCTGCAGAAGGTTTTGATTTTACCCGTGCCGACATCGTTGTATTGGCAACACCTGCAGCGGTTTCGGAGCAACTGGCGGATCAGGCGCTGGCTGCCGGCTGCCGTGTCATTGATCATTCCTCCGCCTTTGCAGGAAGGGGCGCCGCTCCCTTCGCAGGCACCGCTGAATCCGAAAGTGCCGATCTGGTCGTTGCACCGTCGGCCGAGGTGTCCTTGTTGATGCCTTTGCTGTCTTCAATTATCGGGTCATTCCCCCTGCGGGCGGTACATGCCACATTGCTGGTCCCGGTTTCGTCTTTGGGGCATGGTGGCGTGCGTGAGCTGGCTGGCCAGACCGGGGAACTGTTGAATGGCAGGGGCATTGAACCGGTGGTTTTCCCCGCCCAGATCGCGTTCAACTGCTTGCCACTCGTCGGGTCATCCCGTGAGGAAATGGTGGTGGAGGGCTTGCAGCAGCTGCTGGGAGAACATGTTCCTCTGGTGCTTTCCTCGATTGTCGTCCCCGTTTTTTACGGGTTGACGGCCCAGATTACCCTGGAGACCGAGGCCCCCTTGATGGCAGAGGAGCTTGCTGATCTGCTGTCCCGCCAGAGTGGGGTAGAGGTAAGGAATTCACTGGAAGATCAGCAAGTTGCGACACCGGTAACGGATGCGGCGGGGCAAACCGGGGTATACATCAATGGTATTCGCCCGTTGCCGGCCCCATTGCAGGGTGTGACCTTTGTTGCCATTGCCGATAATGTGCATCAGGGCGCTGCCCGCCATACCGTCGAATTGCTTGAAAAGTGGATAAAAAGACTTTAATTATTGATACTTACGAAAACCTTGTGATACAAATTCTAGGATAGTAGTCTTGCAACAATGGAAAAAGGCCATTGGCATGGCTGACCGGTACCGCCCGCCGAGTATCTGAAGGGTGAAAGAATAACCAATAAAGGAATCCGATAATGGTCCTGCGTAAGCTTGCGGTTGCCCTGTTGAGTGTCGGCGTCATGTTGCCGGGACTGGGACATGCATTGGCCGTCAGAGATCTCCAGACCAAGTCTGCTCTTGGTGAGCCGTTTCAAGGCGAAATTGAACTGGTAGAAGTCGGCGATCTTAATGCCGATGAGATCAAGGTCAGTCTGGCAACCCAGGAAGACTTTGAACGTCTGGGTGTAGAGAGGGTCTACTTCCTGACCGATCTGCGCTTTGATGTCGTGGTGAATGCTGCCGGGCGGTCCTTCGTTAAAATCACGTCCATCAAGCCAGTGCGCGAGCCGTTTCTGGATTTTGTCGTGCGTATTGCATGGCCGGGTAATGCTCGTCTGCAAGGGGTGACAGCCCTGCTGGACCCTCCTGTTGTCGCCGATGTATCCCCTCAGGATGTTCAGCGCGCCGTCACCACCACCCAGTTTATGGAGCCGGAGCCTGTAGCTGCGGAGCCCGAGCCGGTTGCCGAAACAACAACTGAGCCACCTGCGCCTGTGTTACCACCCGTTCCGGATGCTCAGGTGGCCGCGCAGCCAACCCCGGAGCGTCAGCCCCAGCCGGAGCAACCAGAGGCAAAGCAACCCGAGCAGCCTCAGCCGGTTCCTCAGCCTGACAGTTATCGTACCCGTTCCGGCGATACGATGTGGAAGGTCGCTGAGCAACTGCGCCCAGCCACCAGTGTGTCTGTTTCGCAAACCATGATTGCCATTCAGCGCGCCAATCCCAAAGCGTTCGCTGGCGATAACATCAATCAGCTCAAGCGTGGACAGGTCCTGCGTATTCCTTCCGAGTCGCAGATCCGTGAAGTGAGTGCACAAGAAGCTGCGGCCTCCATTCGTGAACAGAATCAGGAATGGCGCAGCACCCAGACAGCGGCTCCGGCCGTAAAGCCGGCGCTTGATGCGCAACAGGTGAACGCCACGGCACCGGAAGTTGTCGCCAAGCCTGTTGTTGCCGCGCCAAAACCGGAAGTGAAGCTGCTTGCCGCAGAGACCTCCAAGGCCGGTGCCTCTTCAGCTGGCAAGGATCAAGGCGCGGTCAAACCGGCTGAAGCCAAAAAGCTGGATGAAAATCGTGTCAAGGCCGAAGCAGCCAAGGCTGAGAAAGCCAAGCTGGCAGCCAAGGTTGGCGCCCTGGATAGCCAGGTCAAGGCCAATGACAAACAGCTTGAAGTCCAGAATGCCAAGCTTGCAGAGCTGCAGTCCAAGCTGAAGGAGCAACAAGCCAAAGCGGCGGCTGCTGCCGCTGCCAAGCCAGTAGCTCCTGTAGTGACCAAGCCAGTTGCCCCTGAAGTAACCAAGCCGGCACCGGTTGTTACTGCAACTCCGGAAGAGCTGGATGCGCTGACATCACCAGATGCCAAGTCAACACAGGCTGCAACTACTCCAGCGGAAGTGGCACCACCTGTGGCAGCTACTCCGCTGCCGGCGCCAGCACCAGTCGTGGTTGAAGAGCCTGTCGCTGAAGAGGGTGTGAATCCGCTGCTCATCGGCGGGGGGCTTGTCGCGCTACTCGGTGGTCTGGCGGGATTCCTCTGGAACAAGCGTCGTCGTGAAAAAGCCGAGGAAGAAGAGGCGCTTGCCGAGCTTGAGGGCATGGATGAGCGTCTCGCCGAGATCGGCGGTGGCGCTGCGTTGCCTGACAGCTTTGCGTTTGGTGGGGCTCATCAGGAAGAAGAAAGTGATTTTGCCGGTTTGCAGGCTGCCGTGGTGCAAGACCGGACAAAGTCTGATCCTCTGGAAGAAGTTGAGCAGTATCTGGCATTCGAGCGCTATCCGCAGGCTGCCGGGTTCCTGGTCAAGGCAGTAGATGCCAATCCGCAGCGTGCTGATCTGCGCATGAAATTGCTTGAGGTTTATGCACACCTCAATGATCACGAAGGTTTTGCGAAGCATCAGGCCTGGTTTGAGGAGGCTGGTGATTTTGACTCCCTGGCGCGTGCCGAAGAGCTGAAATCGACCATGACCACCTCTGCTGGCAGCGCCCGCGGCAATGAAGACTTTGCATCGCTTGAAGATCTCGAAATGGACTTCAACGCATCGGTCTCGGCAAGCAGCCCGAGCTTGCCGGCAGTCAGTGACAAGGACCTGGATTCAGGCTTTGATCTGGATGCCAGCTTCGATATGGATGCAGATTTTGGCCTGAGCACTCCTGCGGAAAAGCCGGCTGCCGCGTCGGATAGCGGTTTGAGCCTGGATGAAGACCTGGACTTCAGCTTTGACAAGAAAGCTGAACCAGCCCCATCCGTTGACCACGCGGATGAGCTGAGCTTTGAGCTGGACGATTCAGCCTTTGCAAGCAAGCCTGCTGCTCCTGCACTGGATGTTGCTGCCGATGAAGGAATGGACTTCTCGCTGGATGATGTGACGCTCGATGAAGTGTCCCTGGAGGAGGAGCCAAAAGCTGCCGCCAGCACCAGCATGAGTCTTGGTGATATTGAGCTTGCCGATTTCGACATGGAAGAGCCTGTCATCCAGCAGCCAGCGCCAGCAGTTGCCAAGCCTGTAGTGGATGATCTCAGCTTCAGCCTGGACGATCTGGAAATGGCGGAGCCAGTTGCCGCCACGACTTCCGACGAGGGTCTGGACCTGGAAGGTGATTTCAATCTGGATGAGTCTGCTGTCGACTCGGGTGACTTCAGTTTCGATGCCGACGCCAAGGCTGACTCCGGCATGAAAGATGCCGTGGCTGATTTTGATGCCGAGCTGAGTCTGGATACACTTCCGGAACAACCAGCGGTAGCTCCAGCCAAGAGCTTTGCGGCACCAATGGCTGACGACCTTGGCATGGACGACGAGTTTGACTTCCTCGCCGATACCGATGAAAACGCGACCAAGCTGGATCTGGCCCGCGCCTACATTGACATGGGAGACATGGAAGGGGCTCGTGACATCCTTCAGGAAGTGCTGAACGAAGGTAATGGCACACAGAAAGACGAAGCCAAGAGCCTGCTTTCGCAGGTGGGTTGAGTCCTGTCGTCAGGCCCAGGCTTGACGATACGAAAAGGCCGCCGTAAAAAGGCGGCCTTTTTCATTCCTGCACACGGCAGTTATTCTATGCGTATTGCCATCGGCGTTGATTTCAACGGACAGCACTACCGGGGCTGGCAAACCCAGCAGCCCGGTGTAAAAAGTGTGCAGGAAACACTGGAAAAGGCGATTGCCCAGGTGGCAAACCATCCGGTGATTGTGCACGGTGCCGGACGCACCGATGCCGGTGTTCATGGCGCCGGCATGGTGGCTCATTTCGATACAGAGTCAGTGCGTCCCGAGCGCAACTGGATGTTGGGTGTTAACCGGCACTTGCCCGATGACATTGCCTTGCGCTGGGTGTGCCCGGTCAGTGACGAGTTTCACGCCCGCTTCAAGGCCGTGGCGCGGCGTTACCGCTATGTGATTTATAACCATCCCTTTCGCTCCAGCCAGCTGGCCGGGCAGGTCACCTGGCACTACCATGCCCTGGACCTTGCCCGGATGCAGGCAGCAGCCCGGTATCTGGTGGGCCGCCACGATTTCACGTCCTTTCGCGCCGTCGCGTGCCAGGCCCCTCGGCCTGAGCGTGATGTGCATTTCATTGAGTTGCGCCAGAAGGGCACGCTTATTGTGATTGATATCCAGGCCGATGGCTTTCTGCATCACATGGTGCGCAATATTGCCGGGGTGCTGATGGCCATTGGTCAGGGCAAGGCAGAGCCTGAGTGGGCACAGGAAGTACTGTTGGCGCGTGATCGCACCCTGGGAGGGGTGACGGCACCACCCGATGGCCTGTACTTTGTTGATGTGCATTACCCCGAGCAGTTCGTACTGCCCCGTGAGCCTCTCGGTCCCCTGTTTCTTCAGGGGGTATTTTGAGGCGTCAGCAACATTCTGTTTCCAGTGGGATGAGTCACTCAGTGGTGTCCGTGCTTCAGGATGACCAGTGACCCATGGTCAAATGCACCGGGCTTCCCTAGAATCCCGCCTTTGCCAAAGGTATCCAGCCCTTGTCCAGTCGAGTTCGCATCAAGATCTGTGGCATAACCCGTCCTGAGGATGCCGCCGCCGCAGTTGCAGCCGGTGCGGATGCAATCGGCTTTGTGTTTTATGCCGCCAGCCCCCGGTACGTCAGCGCTGCTCAGGCCGCGTTGATCATTGGCGGGTTACCTCCGCTGGTGACCTCTGTCGGCCTGTTTGTTAATGCTTCGGCGGAAGAGGTGAGGGCGGTGCTGGATCTGGTCCCGCTCGCGCTGCTGCAGTTTCATGGCGATGAAAGCAACGAGTTCTGTGCCAGCTTTGGCCGACCCTGGATCAAGGCACTGGCCATGAAGCCGGGGCTGGACATGGATGCAGCAATTGCCGCCTACCCGGATGCCTCTGGCATTCTGCTGGATGCGTGGCATCCGGACTTGCGCGGGGGCACCGGGCATTCTTTTGACTGGGCGAGCTTTCCTGCACGAGTCGGCAAACCATTGATTCTTGCCGGGGGCCTGACGCCGGACAACGTTGGACAAGCCATCGTGCTTACCCGGCCCTATGCCGTGGACGTAAGTGGTGGCGTGGAAATGGCAAAGGGCATCAAGGATGCCCGGTTGATTGAAGCCTTTGTGGCTGAAGTAAAGCGTGCAGATGCACAACTGGCAGGAGTACCGGCAGCATGAACAATCCCATCGATTTTTCGAAATTCCCGGACGCCAGAGGCCATTTTGGTATTCACGGCGGACGCTTTGTGTCCGAAACGCTGATGGCCGCGCTGACGGATCTTGAGGCGCTGTATGCGCGGCTCAAGGACGATCCGGATTTCCAGAAAGAGTTTGATCGCGATCTCGCTTTTTATGTCGGGCGTCCCTCTCCGCTTTATCACGCCGAGCGCTGGAGCCGGGAGCTGGGTGGCGCGCAGATATATCTCAAGCGTGAAGATTTGAATCACACCGGCGCGCACAAGGTGAACAACACCATCGGCCAGGCTCTGCTCGCCAAGAGTTCCGGCAAGACGCGGGTCATTGCCGAAACCGGTGCTGGCCAGCATGGTGTCGCCACTGCAACGATTGCCGCACGTCTGGGCATGGAGTGCGTGGTCTTCATGGGTGAGGAAGACGTCAAACGCCAGTCCATGAATGTCTACCGCATGAAGCTGCTAGGGGCGACGGTAGTGCCGGTGACCTCTGGTTCGAAAACGCTGAAAGATGCGATGAACGAAGCCATGCGTGACTGGGTGACCAATGTCGACAATACGTTCTACATCATCGGCACAGTAGCGGGTCCGCACCCGTATCCCATGCTGGTGCGCGACTTCCAGTCGGTCATCGGTCGAGAGGCCCGTGAGCAGTGCCTGACACAAACCGGTCGCCTGCCGGATGCCCTGGTGGCCTGTGTCGGTGGCGGCTCCAATGCGATTGGCCTGTTTCATCCTTTCCTGAATGACAGCAGCGTGGCCATGTATGGTGTCGAGGCAGCAGGTCATGGACTGGATACGCCTAACCATGCCGCACCTCTTAATGGTGGTCGTCCAGGTGTATTGCACGGTAACCGTACGTACCTGATGGAAGATGACAACGGACAGATCATCGAGACGCACTCCGTGTCCGCCGGTCTGGATTATCCGGGTGTTGGCCCTGAGCACAGCTGGCTCAAGGATATTGGCCGCGTGAACTACGTCGGTATCACGGATGACGAAGCGCTGGCCGGCTTTCGTGAGCTGACCCAAAAGGAAGGTATCATTCCGGCACTTGAATCCAGTCACGCGATTGCCTATGTGCAAAAGCTGGCGCCAACGATGCGCAAGGACCAGATCATCATCTGCAATCTTTCCGGTCGTGGTGACAAGGATCTGCTGACTGTTGCCAAGCTCGACGGTATTACTGTCTGATTTTGCTGCCGGACCACTCACAGGGCCGGCAAACGGGAAATGAATACATGAGTCGAATTGCCGGGCGCTTTGCCCAACTCAAAAGCGAAGGCCGCACGGCCCTTATTCCCTACGTGACGGCAGGGGACCCGGTTCCTTCTGTCACCGTGGCACTGATGCACGCCATGGTGGAGGCCGGTGCCGACATCATCGAGCTGGGGGTGCCTTTCTCGGATCCGATGGCGGACGGTCCGGTCATTACCAAGGCACATGAGCGTGCGCTGAAGCATAATGTCAGCCTGCGTGACGTACTGGGCATGGTGACCGAGTTTCGTCAGAAGGACACTGCAACCCCGGTTGTGCTGATGGGCTACCTGAACCCGGTCGAAGTGATGGGTTACGAGACGTTTGCCCGGGAGGCGGCGGATGCCGGTGTGGACGGGGTTCTGACCGTGGATTTGCCCCCGGAAGAGGCAGAGGAGCTGACCAGCAAGCTGAAGCCCCTCGGCATCGACCCTATCTATCTGCTGGCGCCAACCACCACGCCAGAGCGTATCCGGCTGATCACCAATGCGGCCAGCGGCTATGTTTACTATGTGTCCCTCAAGGGCGTGACCGGGGCGGCAACGCTGGATGTTCCCGAAGTGGCGGGTCGGCTTGAAACAATCCGTACCATCAGCAATTTGCCGATCGGGGTTGGTTTTGGTATCAAGGACGCAGAGTCTGCTGCTGCCGTGGCCGCCCATGCTGACGGGGTCGTGGTAGGCTCTGCACTGGTTGGCCGTATTGGCCAGCTTCAGGATGATCCGGCCGCTATTCCCGCTGCCATTGCCGCCATCCTGAAAGACATGCGTCATGCCATGGACCGTCGCTGATCCAGTGACAATGCGACGAAAGATGAGTTGATCGGATCGTTGCGGCTACAAGCCCGACTGCCCGTTTTAAGGATGACATCATGAGCTCAAGCTGGCTCGAAAAGATACTTCCCAATGTCGGTGGTAATGCCGAAGATCGCCGCACTTCAGTACCGGAAGGCTTGTGGCGCAAATGTCCCAAGTGCGATGCCGTGCTTTACAAGCCCGAGCTGGATCGCAGCCTGAATGTCTGTCCCAAGTGCGATCACCATATGCGCAT
>CAYGBB010000077.1:0-8177 GCA_964347985.1 uncultured Moraxellaceae bacterium | reverse complement strand
GGGGTTGACGGGACGCGCTACCTGTATCTCAACGGCACCCACATCGGGGAGCTGAAGTCCACCGGCGGCTTCATCCTCGTCTGCCCGTCCGTGACCGAGCAGATGTACCGCTGGACCTATCTGCCGGACCGGCTGGCCGTCCAGCCCGCCCCAGATTGGCTCCTCGGGCTCCTAGAACGGCCCAAGGCGGGCGTTCACCGCTTCAAGGCTCGCTTGGCCTCACCTGACGATGTCGTGGCTGCTCTGGGCAGTCTGGCGGGCTCCGTCCAGAGGGCGCCGCAGGGCAGCCGGAACAACTACCTCTACTGGGCGATGCGCCGGGCCATCGAGGAAGGCATCCCGGTCCACCATGCCCAGACCGTCCTGAAGGTCGCCGGGCGCGAGGCGGGGCTGGAGCCAGATTTGCTGCAGCAACCGGAAGCCGATCTGGGGACTGGCGACTTCATCCGGCTCATGCAGATTGTCATGCGCCGTACCGAAGACGAGTTCATCGGTCTCGGGCGCGGGACCAAGTCCAAGCCCGGTACGTTTTCCATGATGGCGCACGCCGTCATCAATTGTCCCAATCTCGAAAAAGCCATTCTGCGTTCTGCCCAGTTTTATCAGCTCGTCGACTTGCCGCTGGATCTGCGTCTGGAAAAAGGGGAGGGCGAGTCCCGGCTGGTGATTGATTCACCATCCGTGGAATCCCGTGACAATGTGCTGGAAACCATGATCTTTATTTCCGTGCGTTTCTGGAGCTGGCTCACCGGGAAAAACCTGGAGCCGGTTACCATTCACTTTGATTTTCCCGAGCCGGCGCAGGCCGGCGAATTCCGCCGCCTTTTTCGCGGACGTGTCGTATATAACGACAAATTGAATGCGCTGGTATTTCCGTCCAGCTGGCTGAGTTTGCCGCTGGTGCAAAACCCGCTGTCGCTGTCAAAGTTCCTCAAGGATTCACTGGCCCTCATCATTGTCGGCAATGCTCGTCCCATCGGCCTGCCCGAGCAGATTCGTGCCATCATTTCCAAGGAGTATGGCAACACCTTTCCCGACTTTGCCCAGGTCTGTGAACAGCTCAGCATGACACCGCAAACCCTGCGTCGTCGCCTGAAAGAAGAAAACACCAGCTATCAGGAAATCAAGGACAGCATCCGCAAGGATGCCTCGCTCTATTACCTGGCCAAGGAAGAGCTGTCGATTGACGAGATCGCCCTGATGATGGGTTTTTCCGAAGCCAGTTCCTTCCATCGCGCGTTCAAGAAATGGACAGGGCGCACACCGGCCAGTTATCGCCGCGAGTTGCTGGGAATGGCGGAGGAGGTAACCGAGGATGAGGATGATGAAGAGGGCTGGGTAGCGGGTTAGGACTTTCCGGCCATTCTGGCTCCTACCTTCATGAAAAGTGCGGTAAAGTCGGGCCTTTCGCGACCTCCTGTCCCGGTACCCTCATGCCTACCACGAACACCACTGCCAGACTTCTCATCACCTGTCCGGACAAACCCGGTATTGTCAGTGCGGTGTCCGGCTTTCTCTACAATCACGGCGCCAATATCACTGATCTGGATCAGCACTCTACCGAACCCGAGGGTGGCACTTATTTCATGCGGCTGGAATTCCAGACACCGCATCTCGATCTGTCGCGCAATGTACTGGCCAAGGCGTTTCAAGAGGCGGTGGCCTCACGCTACAACATGAACTGGCACATCAGTTACGCCGCCGACCTGAAGAAGGTCGCCATTCTGGTGTCTAAATTTGACCATGCCATGCTGGAGTTGCTCTGGCGCTGGTCGCGCTGCACCCTGCCATGCCAGATCACCAGCGTCATCAGCAACCATCCCGACCTGGAAAATGACGTGGCCTCTTTTGGCGTGCCGTTTCATGTAGTGCCGGTCAACAAGGATAACAAGGCAGAGGCCGAGGCACGGATCAATGAGCTGCTGCAGGGCAATGACCTGATTGTGCTGGCGCGTTACATGCAGATTCTTTCGCCGGATCTGGTGGCGAAGTGGCCGCACAAGATCATCAACATTCATCACTCGTTCCTGCCGGCATTTGTTGGAGCCAACCCGTACCAGCAGGCTCATGACAAGGGCGTCAAGCTGATCGGGGCCACCGCGCATTACGTGACGGCAGACCTCGACCAGGGCCCGATCATCGAGCAGGATGTGGACCGGGTCTCGCACCGTCATGATGTGGATATCCTGCGGGACCTTGGTCAGGACGTGGAGCGCAATGTGCTGGCGCGCGCCGTGAAGTGGCATCTCGAGGATCGCATCATCGTGCACGGCAACAAGACCATCGTCTTTAACTGAGGGTCGGCCCATGCAGGCGTTTTATGCCCTGATTGACCGACTGGATCGCTGTGATGGCGAGGACAGGGCGGCACTGGAGTCCATGCTCTGGGATACCTTTGGCGTGAATGCCTGTGTGCTGGCGCTGGATATGTCCGGTTTTTCCCGAACCGTACGCGCCGAAGGCATTATTGGCTATCTGGCGCGTATTCGTCGCATGCAGCAGATCAGCACACCCATTGTCGAAAATGCCGGTGGTGATGTGGTCAAGTACACGGCGGATAACCTGATGGCGGTGTTTGATCAGGCTTCCCGGGCAGTGGCGGCGGCAATGGAGATCAGGCGTGCCTGTCTGGCCATGAACGAGCCGCTGGAGGTTTCGATTGGTCTGGCCTGTGGTCGGTTCCTCTATGTGCCGCAGACCGACTGCTTCGGTGATCCGGTGAATGTTGCCTTCAAGCTGGCAGAGGATATCGCCGGTAATGGTGAAATACTGGCCACGGATATGGTGCTGGAGGAGATGGCGCACGACGTTGCCGATGCAGACTGGCAGCGCACGGAAATCTCGGGAGTGAGACTCCGGTTTGCCCTGATCCCCTGACCGTCTTTTGTTCCTGATCTGTCGTTTGCCTTGCCTCTTCGCCTGTGCAAGGCTCGAATCCTGCCATTCTGTACCGGTATCTCATGACGGCTTCTGCCTCACTTTATTCCCGTCTTGGTTTGTTGCTGACGCTTTATATTTGTCAGGGCCTGCCCACGGGTGTGTTCAGCCAGGCGTTACCGGCCATATTGCGTCGTTATGATGTGCCCCTGACAGTGATCGGCATGAGCGGATTGCTGGCCATGCCGTGGGCCCTGAAATTTCTCTGGGCACCCTGGGTGGAGTCACATTTTTCGGCTCGCTGGGGGCAGCGGCGTTCGTGGATCCTGCCGATGCAGGTGTTTGGCATTGCCATGCTGGTGCTGATTGCCCTGTTTGATCCTTACCGGCTGGCCAGCACACAGGGAGTCAGTGAATTCTTTGTACTCATGTTTCTGGTCAACCTGTTTGCGGCCACCCAGGACATCGCCACGGACGGGTTGGCGGTGCGCACGCTGGATTTTCACGAGCGGGGCTTGGGTAACGGTGTGCAGGTGGCGGGCTATCGTCTGGGCCTGATCATCGGCGGCGGCTTGCTGTTGTATCTGATTGGCGCGTGGAACTGGCGCTGGTCGTTTTTGTTGCTGGCTCTCCTGCTTTTTTTGCTCACGGTGCCGGTGTGGCGTTTTCAGGAACCAGCTCCTGAGGTGGCCCGGCATGAACCCTTGCCGTACTGGCAAATATTCACCAGTTTTTTTGACCGGCCGGGATTGGTCGGCTGGCTGGTGGTGCTGGTGACCTACAAGGCAGGCGAGTCGCTCGGCTCGGCCATGGTGAAGCCGATGTTGATCGACATGGGGCTGGATCTGAAACAGATCGGTTTGATGGTGAGCCTGGTGGGATCGGTGGCCGCACTGACCGGTGCCCTGCTGGGGGGTTGGCTGACAACGGTCATCGGGCGTTATCACGCCATTATCGGTTTTGGTGCCCTGCAAGGGCTGGGCGTCGCCGCCTATGCCTGGCTGTCCTGGCAGCATGAAGCCGGTGGCGTGGTCAGCCTGCCCATGATTTACGCCGTCAATGCGCTGGAGCACTTTGTCAGCGGCATGGCGATGGCCGCCCTGCTGACCGCCGTGATGGATTTGTCCCGTCCGGATCATGCCGCGGCCGATTTCACCGTGCAGGTGAGCATTCTGGCCATTTTTGGCGGGAGTTTTTATCTGGCCGCCGGCTTTGTGGCCGAGGCACTGGGCTATACCGGCTACTTCCTTGTCTCGGGGGCACTGGCGCTGGTATTGCTCTGGCCGGCGGCCATTTACTGCCGGCGTTTGCCGTGGCTGGCCGGCAGGCACGTTTCAGGGGACAATACGCTTCCCTGATTCCTTGCCTGCGCTTCTGCCATGACCGACACCGTCTCACACCATCTCGATGCCCGCGGCCTGTTCTGTCCGGAACCGGTCATGATGCTGCACAACAAGGTGCGGGACATGCAGACGGGGGAGTTGCTGGAAGTACTTGCCACCGATCCTTCGACCACCCGTGACATTCCCAAGTTTTGCCGTTTCCTGGGGCATGAACTGGTCGTGCAGGAGGTTCTCGAAGACAGCGGTGAATACCGGTACTGCATTCGGAAGGGGGGGTGAGAGGCTGTTGCTTCCCTGGCTGCTGGGGTAGGTTCGGTTCCCGTCACCCACCGCAAATGAAAAGAGCCTGCACAAGCAGGCTCTTTTCATTTGCGGGAGAGGTTCAACACCCTGTTTCAGACTAGCCATCAAGGCTTTTATGCTGATACAGGAGTGACGAACGAGGCTTAGGCTCGCGACCGTTAGTTTTCCTGGGGGTGCACTATCGCTTGAGTGGCTGACCTGGCGTAGGGGATTTATTGCCGGACGAAGCAGGATCATCTGCTGTTTGCAGCTTTTGTTCCTCAATGGGCTCCAGTGACAGGCTCATGACGAACTCCGAGTATCTTGGCGTTTCCGGCTCGTCGGCCTTTGTCTCCGTTTTTGCCGAAGGTGGTGCGTCCTGCAGCATGACTTTCACCTTTTCCATGTCCGGCTTGAAATGCTCCATTTCCTGCCGCAGCAGGGACTGCTTCAGCCAGTCAGCCATGTCCTTGTTCTCTTCAAGCACCTGCCGCTCCCTTTCGGCGCGCAAGATGGCGATGGCCTGGGCCTCGGCGTCATGCTCCGTTTCTTCCGGGGTAGGGATGATACGGAGCGCCTTGGCCTGCTCAAGGTAATTACTGGTTGGTGCAATAATCTCGTCATCCGGCAGATAGGCGTTGAAGAATCTGCGGATTTCTACCAGCTGATCCTGTAACAGCATCGGCATCAGGCTGGAATACATGTCGAGCAAGGTGATGGCGTTCTTGACCGAATCGGAGCTGGTCACTTCCTGCAAACGACGGGCAACGTGTTTGTTGACGACATGCAGATCGGTATACGCGCTGATCAGCCCATCAAATGACAGAACGCCGTTCTTGTTCTTCAGATTCACGAAATACTGGGCCAGCAGGTACATCCCGGAAACATGGAATACGGTCTCTTCTTCGGAAGCCAACGGCACATGAAACCGGGCCAACGGCTTCATGCCCTCGGTCCTGGGGCAACCTGAAATGGGAAACACAAGATTGAGCATGGAGCTGATGGCATTCTGCAAGGCCGTGGTTTGGGTTACTTTGCGCTGCTCGGTAATGACCTCCAGTTCCACTTCATCAATCGAGCGGGTCGTGTGGAACCGTTCGACAATATGGTGCAACTGAACCGCCATCGGGCAGTGCGGGTGCTCTTCCGGTTTTAGTGGGCAATTGGGACATTGCTTGAAGCCAAGCTCTGTCCAGGATGGCAGCTTTCCGGTTTTGGGTGTCGAGACGATCTCGAAAGTTTCCGCATCCATTTCATAATCAAACTCCTCCGTGAGCGTATCGCTGAGCTTGATGCGGTAAATGATGTTGACCGATTCCATAGGGAGGCCCCCTTAGGCTCCAATGATTGTCACTGATTACCATGTGACCCTGAGCCGTTCTACGTTCAGCGTCACATTTAAGGCTTTGGCTTCGCCTTGCCGGCGTCGTGGTGACCTTCATCTGGCCGCAAATAACCGGGCCAATCGACAAGGCTTTTATACCGACTGTCCCTGGCCAGGCTTCTTGCTTCAGGCTTCTCAGGCAACCGGAAAGCCCCGCTCGCGCAACAACCCCACCTGCCGCCCCAGCCGCCAGTTCAGCAACACTGCCGCCACCGCCAGCCCCACTACCAGCCCCGTCCAGAACCCGTGCGGCCCGTAGCGGGTGCCCATCACCAACGTCAGTCCCAGTGTATAGCCCAGCGGCATGGCGACCACCCAGTAGGCCACCATGGTCAGCATCATCGGGCCACGAGTGTCCTGCAGGCCGCGCAAGCTGCCGGCCGCACCGACTTGCAGGGCATCCACTACCTGATAGGCGGCGGCAAACAGCAGCAGGTCTGCCGCCAGGGCCTGAACGGCGAAATCACTGGTATACAGCGCTGTGAGCTGGTGCCGGGCAAACACGATGAAGGCTGCAGAAAGGCAGGCAAACGCGGTGGTCATGGTCAGGCCGACTTTCCGCGTGAGCAGGATGGCATCGAGGTCGTTCGCACCGTAGGCGTGGCCGATGCGAATCGTCATGCAGAACGCGAGACTGAGCGGGAACATGAACAATATCGACGTCACCGAGAGCGCAATCTGGTGACCGGCGACCTGTAGCTCACCCAGTGGGCTGATCAGGATGGCGACCACACAGAACACGCTGACCTCGAAAAAGATCGCGATCCCGATTGGCAGTCCGAGACTGAGAAATTCTTGCAGTCGTTGCAGCTCGGGGCGGCTGCGCTGCTGCAGCAGGCGCACACGGGCAAAGGCCGTGGCCGTGAGCACATACGCGACCAGCATGAAGGTCATCAGCCACAGCACCAGTGCCGAGGCCCAGCCGCAGCCCACTCCGCCCATGGCCGGAATGCCGAATCCGCCATGAATGAACACATAGTTGGCCGGAATATTGAGCAGCAGGCCAGCCACACTGATGACCGTGACCGGCATCGCATGGCCCATGCCCTCACAGTAATTGCGCAGCACCGCAAAGATGGCGGCGGCGGGCAGGCCGAGGGCAATGGCATTCAGGTAGTCATGGGTCATGGCCTGCAAGTGCGCGGGTGTATCCAGCCAGTCAAATATCGGCGACACATTGCGCAACAACAGCATGCCGAGTGCGCTGAGCAACAGCGACAGCCACAAGGCCTGGTGTACGGTTTCGGGAATGCTGTCGGGCCGTCCGGCGCCGCGGGCAGCAGCCACCAGTGGCGTGGTGGCCATCAGGATGCCGCTCACCAGCAGAACCACCGGCAGCCAGAGACTGGCACCCAGTGAAACGGCGGCCAGATCCAGGGGCGACACCTGGCCAGCCATGACGGTATCGACAAAGCCGAAAGCAGCCTGAGACAGCTGGCTCAGGAGGATAGGAGCAAGAAGGCCGAGCAGTGCCCGGCCTTCACGTATTGCAGGAGTGTTCACTGATGCCTGCTACTCAAGGCATGACGGCCTGGCGAATGATATCCAGCAGCGGTTGCGGATAGGCACCCAGCATCAGCATCAGGGCCATGGCACCGAGTACCATCATGCCTCCGGCCTGATGCTCCCAGCCCACCGGGGCTTCCTTGCGGCGCATGCCTGGCTCAATCAGGAACAGGGTGACCATGACGCGCAAGTAGTAGTACAGGCCCATGGCGCTGCCCACCACGACCATACCCAGCAGCCACCACAACTCAGCACGTACACCGGCTGCAATCACGAAGAACTTGCCGATAAAGCCGGCGGTCAGCGGAATGCCGGCCAGCGACAACATGCTCACGGTCATGACGGCGGTCAGGTAAGGGCGACGCCAGAACATGCCGCGGAAAGCATGCAATTGATCCGCATCGGCTCCCTTGTAGGGGGACGACACCAGGCTGACGACACCAAAGGCACTGATGGTGGTCACCAGATAGGTGGCCAGGTAAATTGCCACCGATTCATCGGTCAGGCCATTGCTGGCCACCACGGCCACCAGCACATACCCGAAGTGGGCGATGGACGAGTAACCGAGCATGCGCTTGATGTTGTTCTGGCGCAGCGCCAGCACGTTACCGAGCAGGATGGAGGCACCGGCCATGACCGCCAGTGTCATCACCACGCTGTTCTGTTCAAGGGCATGGGTTTCCTGCAGGAAGCGCAGGAATACGGCGAGCACGGCAATCTTGCTGGAGGTGGCCAGGTAGGCGGCCACCGGTGCCGGGGCACCTTCGTAGACATCAGGTGTCCAC
>CAYGBB010000076.1:0-8237 GCA_964347985.1 uncultured Moraxellaceae bacterium | reverse complement strand
TACCCGGCTGGGTAGCAAAATGGTTATGCAGCGGACTGCAACTCCGCGTACACCGGTTCGATTCCGGTCCCAGCCTCCATCATTCATGCTTTTGCCGGGTGTATGCCTGTACCTGGCATCTGACAGTTTTGCACACCATCATCGCTCTGCATGCAAACCTCCCTTTTGCCCGGGTGGTGAAATTGGTAGACACAAGGGACTTAAAATCCCTCGGCCGCAAGGCTGTACGGGTTCGACTCCCGTCCCGGGCACCATCGTCCAGTCCCTTTCGCTTAACTGGCAACCAGCGCATTCACGCCCCATGACCAATGTGACAGCGTCACTGCGGCATTACTTGTCTCATTCGCCAGACGGCGTACTGGTTACCCTCGAATATAAAGCGCTGCCTTGCCTCCTTCTCTGTATACACACCGCTATTGTCAAAGCACTTCCCATCCCCGCATGCCAGCGCATGATGCTCATTGCGTCGGCGTTGCCTGACAATCTGAACATGCCACTTTCCAGGCTGAAAACGGCTCATCTGGGTGACTCCGGCTAATGCAAACTCCTCGCAGTCCCCACTGAATACCCCGTCACCAGTGACCCCAGCCTCCCATCGTTCCGGCTCTCCAAACTTGTGCTCATCCGAGATATAGACAAATCGACCGGTAAGTGTTTTGTGAATGGTGTAAACATCTTGCAGCGGCTCCACAAAAAAGGCGTGGCAGCCTGAAAGCATCACCATGAACGCCATGATTTTCATGATCGTCCCATCCTTGGTAAAAGCTCATTCCAAGGGCATGGCACTACCTGCCAACAGCCCCACCGCCCCCAACCAAATGACCTGGAAAGGTCTTGCGCCGACTGTTGTCATTTCTCCAGGACTTGCCAGAACCAGCGCCTGTCAGAAGGCTAGGCACCCTTTGCGGCTTGTGTACCGTACTAATGGCCACAACCCTTTCACCTGTCTGATCAAGCCCGGGTTTCAGGCCCTCAAAAACGCCTCATACATGCTAGACTTCGCGGCCATTTACACCCCTTCCTCATGAAGCCGTCCATGTTTTCCGACTCCCTGCCTGCCCCCCTGAAAAACGCTCTCACCCCCAGGCGCAAGCGCTACGGCCTGATCCTCTCCGGCCTGTTTTGTGTCTATATTGTGCTGGGCCTGCTGGCAGCTCCGGGCCTGGTCGTCCGTCTGGCCCAGGACTTTGTGCGCGACACCCTCAAGCTGGAGCTGACGCTTGATACACTGGAGGTCAATCCTCTCCTCCTCGCCGTCAAGATCAACGGCTTGAAGATCAGTGAACCCCGCGGGGAAACCCTGGTCAGTGCCCGCAGCATTTATGTGAATGCCCAGCTCTGGCATTCCTTCTGGTTACGGGGGGCCAGTCTTGATGAACTTGATTTGCTGGAGCCCTACGTCAATGCACGCCTGCGCCAGGACGGCACATTCAACCTGTTGCAGCTGGTTCCGCCGGAAGACAAGGAAGACACCAGTGAAGGCCGCTGGCGCATCGGCAAACTGGGGGTTCATCACGCCCGGATTGATGTCCATGATGACAGCCGACCTACCCCGTTCAGCACCACTTTTTCCCCGCTTAACCTGAGTCTGGACGAGCTCAGTTCACGCCCCAACAAGGATGGTAATTACAACCTGCATGCCGAGACTGGTGAAGGTGAAGCACTGGACTGGCAGGGTACCCTGGCACTGAAGCCGGTTCGTTCAAAGGGAACGCTGACCATTTCCGGCCTGAAAGCCACCACCCCCTGGCGATACCTCCAGGATGACCTTCCTGTCATTGTCGATGACGGGCGCATTGCCATTCGGGGCCATTACGAGCTCATCGCCGACAACAACGTTTCATTCAGCTTGCGGCAGGGCCAGGTCATTGTGGATGCCCTGGCCCTGCACCAGAAGACCGCCAACCCCCTGGCATTCCGGCTCAAGCAGATTCGCCTCGACAACGTATCGCTGGACTGGCCTGCCCAAACCGCCGGTTTTGCGACACTGGCACTCAGTGACTTTCACCTGACAGAAAATGACAGCAAGACCGAGCTGGCCCGCTTTGATCGCCTTGCTTTCGATCAGGCCCGCTATCGGAGTGCCGAACAAGCAGCCAGCCTCGACAAGATCACGCTAAACAACCTCACACTGACAGATGGCAGTGAAACTGAACCGTTGCTGACATTGCCCACCCTCACACTGAATCAACTGGGCATTTCCCTGGCGGATCACAAGATTCATGCGAATCAGATCGGCATGAACAAGGGCAACATGACCGTACGTCGCGAAACGGATGGCATGCTCAACTGGCAGACACGCATGGACAATCTCATGCAGCGCCTGGAGCAGTCGTCCCAATCGGCTAAACCCGCAGCATCCCCGACTCCAGCCACACCCGCCAAAGAAACTCCATGGCTGGCGACTCTTGGCGAGCTTGATCTGGACGGCTTTCACGTAGCCATCGAGGACCGGGTGCCTTCACCTTCGGTAAAAACATCACTCGAAGACATTCGCATGCGCATTTTCCCGCAATCAGAGCCGGCAAAACCCCATGCGCTGGAAGCTCAACTACGAGTGGGCACAGGTGGTGAGCTGGCTATCAAAGGTACCTTTGCCGAACAACCCCTGACGGTTTCAGCCGATCTGGATCTCAAAGGCCTTAGCCTGCCACCATTCGCTCCGTATGCCACCGAGCATGCCCGGTTCTCGCTCGAAAGCGGCACGCTGGATACGCAAGGCAACTTCCGTTTCCAGCAAAACCAGAATGCACAAGCCAGTTTCAACGGCCGGGTTGCCATACAGAAATTTGCGGCCAATGATCTGGACGAGGATGAACGCTTCCTCGCCTGGAATCGTCTGGCCATTGAAGGCATCCGCTGGCAAATGCTGCCAGGCAGCCTGGCGGTGCGTGAAATTGTGGCGGACCAGCCGTTTACCCGTCTCATTATTGGTGCCGATCGCTCACTGAATCTGGCTCGCGTTCTGGATGCAGATGCCGGCAAGACACCCGGGACCATACCAACACCAACCCGGACAAGTAAAACCGCCACTACTGCAACTGATACCTACCCGGTTCGTATTGATCGCATCCGCATGAATAATGGCGCCATGTTGTTTGCAGACCTGACACTGCGCCCACAGTTTGCTACCGGCATCCAGTCACTGAATGGTGACATCAAGGGCTTCTCCACCGCGCCATCAACCAGGGCAACCGTAAAGCTGAACGGACGTGTCGACCAGTATGGTGTCGCCGATATTACGGGCAACCTGAGCCCCCTTGCAGGTGACCAGTTCACTGATATAGCGGTGAAGTTCCAGAATCTGGAACTCACAACGCTCACCCCTTATTCGGCCAAGTTTGCCGGTTACCGGATCGACAAGGGCAAGCTCTCGCTTGACCTTAATTACAAGATCAATCAGCGCAAACTGGAGGCGACCAACAAGGTGGTTTTCAACCAGCTTACACTGGGCGAAAAAGTCGACAGTCCGGATGCCATGAACCTGCCATTGAAGCTGGCCGTGGCCATCCTGAAAGACAAGAATGGACAGATCAATCTGGATATTCCCCTGAGTGGCAGCCTGGATGACCCGCAGTTCAAGGTAGGCCCACTGGTCTGGCAAGCCTTCAAGAATGTACTGACCAAGGTTGCCACGGCGCCATTCAACTTTATTGCCGGCCTGGTTGGCGGTAGCGAAAACATGGACAGCCTGCCATTCGTCACGGGCTCTGCGAGTCTCGACACAGAAGCAGTCAGCCGACTGGAAACGCTTGCCAGGGCATTGGCTGATCGCCCCTCCCTCGGCATCGAGATTCGGGGAAGTTACGATCCCAAGGCCGATGAACTGGCCATCAAAACCAGCAAGTTTGAAGTTGAGCTACGTAAACGAGCCCCTGAAGGTGAACGCAGTCTGCGCCTGCTGGAAAGCATGTTCCGTGACAAACTTGGTAGTGAAGCACTTGCCCGCCAGCGTGCCCTCAGCCTGCGCCCTGCTGAAGAAGCAGCAACCAGCAAGGACGAACTGCGTGTTGCCGAGACGCTTTATCTCAAGTCACTGGAAAATGAACTGATTGCACGAGAAGTGGTACTGGAAGGCGATTTGCGGCAGCTGGCACTTGATCGTGCCCGGGCAGTACGCAACCAGATGGTGGAAGTACACAAGATTGAAGAAGGTCGTGTATTTGTTCTGGAGCCCGTCACCGTCCCGGCCAGTAATAACCAGATCATCATGAAGGTTTCACTTACGGCTTCATGAACTGCGGCCTCTTAAGCACCAAAAAGTTACATTCAAAGAAAATCCCCGCAAGCCGGGGATTTTTCATGTCTGTATCGGCATGACCATGCCTAAATATCATCACAATACGCATGATCCACACAAAACTCTCTTTTTGCGGTTGGCGTCAGTTTTTTCAGCGCATGTTCCGCCTTCAAGGCGGCAGAACGATCCTCGAAAGCCTTCTTGGCCAGAATGCGATACGGCTTGTGGGAGCGGGTATATTTAGCGCCCTTTCCCGACACATGCTGGGCATAACGCTTCTCCACATCTACCGCGATCCCGGTGTAAAGACTGCCGCCTTCACACTCCAGAACGTAAAGAAACCATCCGTTAGTCATTTTCCCTCAACCAGGTGAGCACACCTTTGCCAGCCACGCGACCAGAGGCAAAACAGGCCGTCAACAGATAGCCCCCGGTCGGCGCCTCCCAGTCCAGCATTTCTCCTGAACAGAATACACCCGGTAACGCTTTCACCATCAGTTGTGCATTCAGGGCCTCAAACCTTACCCCGCCAGCCGTGCTGATGGCTTCATCAACCGGACGAGTCCTCACCAACGTAACGGGCAGTGACTTTATTGCAACAGCCAACTCGGCAGGAGATGCAAAGGCATCCGCAGCGCACTCACGGAGTAAACCCGCCTTCACACCCTCCAGCCCCGTGCGTTTGCGCAAATGCGCCGCCATGGAACTCTTGCCGCGTGGCCTGGCGAGATCAGTTGTCAGTCGGGCAACCTCCCTGTCAGGCGTCAGATCAAGCAGCAACTGTACTTCTCCGCTGGCATCCAGCATCTGTCTGATGGCGGCCGACAGTGAATAGATCAGGCTGCCTTCCAGCCCGGTAGACGTGACCACGCACTCTCCGGTGCGTTGATGCTCCCTGCCCTGTGCATCCACAAAGCGGATAGAAACCGACTTCAGTGGTGCCCCCGCAAAACGCTCCCGGAAGTGATCACTCCAGCCAGCCACCTCAAAACCGCAGTTCGAAGGCCGCAGCGGTGCAACCGCCACGCCCTTTTCCTGCAACCATGGCACCCAGGCTCCGTCAGAGCCCAATCGCGACCAACTGCCTCCGCCCAATGCCAGCACCACCGCATTGGCATGATGACTGACCCCTTCTGTTTGCGTCTGAAAGTGCAGATGGCCCGCCTTATCCCATCCGACAAAACGATGCCGCGTGTGAAAGCGCACACCCTTCTCACGCAAGCGATGCAACCATGCGCGAAGTAACGGTGCCGCTTTCATGTCTGTCGGAAAGACACGTCCAGATGTGCCCACAAACGTCTCAATACCAAGCTCGTGTATCCAGGCCCGCAGGTCATCTGGCCCAAATGCAGCGAGCAACCCCCTGATCTCTGCTTCGCGTTCTCCATATCGGGAAACAAATGCAGCCAGGGGTTCTGAATGAGTGATGTTCATTCCACCTACACCGGCCAGCAAGAACTTGCGCCCTACCGATGGCATGGCATCGAAGACATCCACCGTAACACCCGCCTCTGCGATCACTTCTGCAGCCATGAGGCCGGCAGGTCCGCCACCAATCACAGCCACTGTTTTTTGCAGGAATGCAGACGGCATCAGTCACTCTCGATACAGGCATATATAAACAGGCAAAAAGAAGGCCGCACATGGCGGCCTTCTTCACGACAACAGGCGGACAGTATCAGCCTGCGCGTTTGGCTTTCAACACCAGACGACTGCGGTGCAGCACTGGCTCGGTGTAGCCGCTGGGTTGTTTGGCGCCTTCAAACACCAGTTCACAGGCTGCCTGGAACGCAATGTTGTTGTCAAAGTCAGGCGCCATCGGTGTGTACAGCGGATCACTGGCGTTCTGCTTGTCCACAACTGCCGCCATGCGCTTCATGACTTCCATAACCTGTTCTTTGGTCACAATGCCATGACGCAACCAGTTGGCCACGTGCTGGCTGGAAATACGCAGCGTGGCCCGGTCTTCCATCAGGCCCACATCGTTGATGTCCGGCACCTTGGAGCAACCCACGCCCAGATCCACCCAGCGCACCACATATCCGAGAATGCCCTGGCAATTGTTCTCCAGCTCATTGCGCTTCTCTTCGGCGCTCCAGTTGGTGTCGGCAGCCAGCGGCGGCGTCAGGATCTCATCCAGACTGGCCATGGCACGTGACTTGATTTCATCCTGGCGGGCCTTCACGTTCACCTGGTGGTAGTGCAGTGCATGCAGCACCGCACCGGTCGGGCTAGGCACCCAGGCACAGCTGGCACCTGCATTCGGGTGGTTATGCTTGGTGGCCAGCATTTCCTTCATTTCATCCGGCTTGGCCCACATGCCCTTGCCGATCTGGGCACGGCCCTGCAGGCCACACGCCAGGCCAACATCCACGTTCTGGTTCTCATAGGCGGCCAGCCACTTCTGCTTCTTCACATCCTCCTTGCGAACCACTGCACCGGCTTCCATGGAGGTATGAATTTCATCACCGGTACGGTCCATGAAACCGGTGTTGATGAAAATGGTGCGCTCGCTGGCCTGACGGATACATTCCTTCAGGTTGACCGTGGTACGTCGCTCTTCGTCCATGATGCCGATCTTCAGCGTGTTCTTCGGCAAGCCCACGGCTTCCTCCGCCCGTCCAAACAGCTCGACTGCAAACGCCACCTCTTCCGGACCATGCATCTTGGGCTTCACGATATAGGCAGAGCCTGTACGCGAGTTCGTCAGATGTACGGCACCAGTACGTACACGCTGGGTAATCAGCGCGGTGATCAGGGCATCCATGATGCCTTCGTAAATTTCCTCGCCCTTGAGCAGGATGGCCGGGTTGGTCATCAGGTGACCCACATTGCGCAGCAGCATCATGGAACGGCCGTGCAACGCAAAATCCAGACCGTGTGCATCCTTGTACACTCGGTCCGGGCTCATGCGACGAGTCAGGGACTTGCCTCCCTTCTCAAAGGTCTCTTCCAGCGTACCCGTCACCAGGCCCAGCCAGTTGCGATAAGCCTCGACCTTTTCTTCGGCATCCACTGCCGCGATGGAGTCTTCCAGATCCTGAATCGTGGTGACGGCGGCCTCGATGTAGAGGTCCTTGACGTTGGCCGGATCCGTCTTGCCAATGGTGTGGCTGGCATCAATCTGGATTTCCACGTGCAGGCCGTTGTTTTTCAGCAGCACACCACTGGGCGCAGCAAACTCACCCACGTAACCTGAAAACTGGGCAGCATTCTTGAGGCCGGTCTTGTCACCACTCTTCAGGGTAACCGCCAGCTGGCCCTCTTCCACCGCGTACTTCACCGCATCATTGTGATTGCCGGCTGCCAGCGGAAAGGTTTCATTCAGGAAGTTGCGAGCGAAGGCAATCACCTTGGCACCACGCACCGGGTTGTAACCCTTGCCCTTGTCGGCACCATCTTCTTCAGAAATCACATCTGTACCGTACAGGGCGTCATACAGCGAGCCCCAGCGTGCATTGGCAGCATTCAGGGCATAACGGGCGTTGCGCACCGGCACCACCAGCTGCGGGCCAGCCAGCAGGGCCAGCTCGGTATCAACATCCTCAGTACTGATCTGAAACGCCGGACCTTGCGGTACCAGATAACCGATCTCGGTGAGGAAGGCCTTGTAGGCCACCAGATCAAGTTTCGGATTGGCGCGGTGCCAGGCATCAATCTTTGCCTGCAGGTCGTCACGCTTGGCCAGCAGGGCCTTGTTCTTCGGGCTCAGGTCGGCAGCGACCTTTTCAAAGGCAGACCAGAACGCAGCCGGCTCGACGCCGCTACCCGGGGCGATTTCATTGGCCACCAGATCAAAGAGTTCCTTGGCGATTTCCAGATCGCCATGCTTGATGCGTTCAGACATGTCATTAGCCTCGTCAATTTGCCTTGCGGCACAGCCAGGACAGGCGCCGCCGGGGACGCCTGCAAAGAAAGGCCGATATTCTAGCGGATTCTCTCATCCTGCGCATGATCAAAAACCACCGCTCCACCCGCTCACTCCCTGTTTGTCAGT
>CAYGBB010000075.1:0-8238 GCA_964347985.1 uncultured Moraxellaceae bacterium | reverse complement strand
CATTATAGCGATGGGCCGGTGCAGGGGACAGCAACATCGGCTGGACTGTGCGTACACAAAAGCAGACACAAATGGCGGTTTTCCCCGGCGCAACATGCCCGTATCCTAGCCGGTCATATGACAGGGAGTGGCTTGTGCAATCAGGATTCTGGCAGGGCGTGGCAGTAGTACTGGGTTTGATGGTGGCAGCCCCTGTGGTCGCCAACCCGGATTTTCTCGCCGCGCGCGAAGCCTATCGCAATGGGGATAACCAGACTGTCGTGACAAAGGCCGAGGCCTTGTCCCGTGATCCGCTGGGAATCTATCCGCGTTACTGGCTGCTCACCCGGCAGGTTGAAACGGTCAAGCCAGAGCAGATACTGCCCTTCCTGAACTATTACAAGGGTGCCTGGCTGGCCGAGAAACTGCGCAGTGAGTGGCTACGGGTACTGGGCAGGAAGGGCGAGTGGCCCTTGTTCCTGCAGCAATATGCCCTGTTGCTGGATGAGCCGACCACAGAGTTGCGCTGCTATTCCTTCAGCGCGCGGCTGGCGGCAGAGGACAAGCGCGTGCTGAACGAGGCGCGTGACACGCTCTGGTTTACCGCAAAGGATCTGCCTTCTGCTTGCGATAACGTGCTGGCTGCGTTGCAGGACTCGTCTGCCCTGACTGAGGGTGATCGCTGGGCGCGGTTGCGCCTGGCGTTTGAGGCCAATGCGCAAGGGCTGGCCCGGCACCTGTCCGGCCTGCTTGGCAAGCCACTGAGCGCCGCGGAACTGCAATCCGTTATTGCCAGCCCCGAGGCGTATCTGAAGACGGCGAGGCTGGAAAATCGTCTGGACCGGGAACTGGCCATTTTTGCACTGGGACGGCTGGCTCGCAGTGATGTCGACAAGGCAGCAGCGGCGCTGAAGCAGTTGCAACCCGGTCTGAATGAAGAGATGGAGGGATACGCCTGGCGCCAGATTGCCTTGCCGGGTGCCCGTCAGCACGATCTGCGTGCGCTGGAGTGGTTTGCACTCTCCGACAGCAAGACGGCCTGGACGGATGAGGCGCTGGAGTGGCGTATCCGGCTTGCACTGCGTGCCGGGGACTGGGAGCAGGTGCTGCGCAGTATCAGGCTGCTCAGTGATGCCACGCGACAGCAGCGGGGCTGGCAGTACTGGGAGGCGAGGGCGCTGGAGGCACGCAAGGCGCAGCCAGGTGCCAACCGTATTCTGGCGAGCCTCAGTCTGGATGATGATTATTATGGTCTGTTGGCCCGCGACCGCCTCGGGCCACTGATGGGGCCGTCACAAACGGCCTACAAGGTGACGCCGGACGATATGCGCAAGGTGCAGACGCATGCCGGACTGCAGCGGGCGCTGGCCCTGAATGCCATGGAGCTGCGTACCGAGGCCGTTCGCGAATGGAATTGGTCACTGCGCGGTGCCGATGACCGGCTGTTGCTGGCGGCGGCAGATGCAGCCAACCAGGTGGGCTGGTATGACCGCGCCATTTACGCGGCGGATCGTACCAGGCAACTGCATAACTACAATTTGCGCTATCTGGCACCTTACCGGGAAGTGACCAAGGGTTATGCGCAGGAGCTGGGGCTGGATGAGGCCTGGGTCTATGGGCTGATCCGTCAGGAAAGCCGTTTTGTGACGCAGGCGCGATCGTCTGTCGGGGCGGGTGGCCTCATGCAGATCATGCCCGCCACGGCGCAGTGGGTGGCCAATCGCATCGGCCTCAAGTATCACGCCGGCATGGTGAACGAGGTCGGGACCAATGTGCAGCTGGGTACGTTCTACATGAAACATGTGCTGGAGCAGCTCAGTAATCAGCCCGTGCTGGCAACGGCAGGCTACAACGCCGGGCCGAACCGTGCCCGTAACTGGCAGCCCGCTGATTCTGCCATGGAAGCGGCGATCTACATCGAGAGCATCCCTTTTTTCGAGACACGGGATTACGTGCGGAAAGTGATGGCCAATGCCGTCGCCTACAGCATGACATTTGGAGAAAACCGGCTGTCATTGAGTGCCAGGCTGGGCATGATTCCGCCCAGAAATGCAGAAGCGATTGCGGGTCCCTGACGGGTCAAATGACGGCCTGAAAACAGTTTGCTGGAAACCAGCAAGTTAAAACCGGTGAGTAAAGACAAGTGAGTAGTCAGCAAGGAATTGGCAAGACCATCGGGCGTGCACTATCAATTGTGGCGCTGGTGCTGGCCGTGTTGGTGGCAGCCCTGGCGGGGTGGCGTCATTTTCAGCTCAGCCGTGCCGCAGCCGCCTTGCCGGTGAATGAGCGCATGGGCGGTGATTTTGTGTTGCCATCCACGCGGGGCGTGCCACTGGATACACGGCAGTTGCGGGGCAAGGTGGTGTTGCTGAACTTCGGCTTTGCCTCCTGCCCGGATGTGTGCCCCACGGTATTGGCACGCTTGCGCCAGGTGTTGAAGGAGCTGGGTCCGGATGCAGCGGCTACCCAGGTGGTGTTCGTGTCGTTTGATCCCGCCCGGGATACCTTGCCCTTGCTCAAGGGCTATGTGGCGCATTTTCACCCCGACATCCTGGCGGCCACGGGTTCGGATGACGAAATTGCCACGGTGGCGAAGCAGTACGGTGTGGTTTACATGAAAGAAGATACCGGTTCCGCTGCCGGCTATGCGTTTGCGCACAGTGATTACATTTATTTGCTGGATAGCGAAGGGCGACTGCGCAAGCTTTATGACAATCAGGCAAGTACTACCGAAATGGCAGGTGACGTACGAACCTTGCTGGCGACCAGAGCTTTTTTCTGAGGTCGGGAGAAACAGAATGCGAACAACTCACATGAACAGCACCCCGGTTGTGCAGGAAGACATGCAGCAGGCCGGACATCAGGGCTGGCAGGCATTCCTCGTGGCGTTATCGCTGGCGCTGACATTGTTGTGCGCCGTACAGGCAAGGGCGAGCGAGCGTGCCCGGGCCGAAGCCGCCTGGGTGCCAGAGCCTCCTGCGGTGGCGCGGCATGCTGCCGCATATGTCACATTGCTGGGGGGCACGGAACCAGACCGTCTCGTCGGCGTGAGCAGCCCGGCTGCCGAGGTGGCCGAGATGCATGAAACCAGCATGGCCGGCGGGGTGCTGCGCATGCGTCCGATAGCGACGCTGCCACTGGCTGCAGGGCAACGTATCGAGTTCCTGCCTGGCGGCTACCACATCATGCTAGTCAATGTGCGCAAGCCGTTACGGGCCGGAACCACCATTCCACTCGAGTTGCGCTTCGAAAAGGCCGGGCGCGTGCATCTGGAGGCCGAGGTGCGTTCCCTGCCACCAGCCACGTCAACAACCTCTGACCCCGCCCATCTTCACCATCATCATTGACATGACCGCGCTCGCCCTTCCTGTTCTTGTCACCTGAGCATCTGTCTTCATCGATTTCCCTTGCATATTGAAGGGTTAATCAAGGCTCATCTTGAGCGAAATGGGTACTCCCGGCGGTTGTGCGCTTTTTTTCAAACAGTCCCGGTGCTAGCGTCGCTTGTCTTGTGGCGTGTATCAGGGTTCAGTCGAAGTGGCCTGACGGATTTTCATGGGAAATCCGGTGGGCTGCTCTACGCTGAATTCTGTACACGCCTGATCCGTTTTTGTTTCTTGTCCAGGAGCGCACCATGCGTAACAGGAATGTCCTGCTCCCTCTTTCCGCCGGCCTGTTGCTGACGGGGCTGATGCTTTCCGGTTGTGGCGATGAAAAGCCGGCCCAGGGGGCGGGTGGTCCCGGTGGCCAAATGCCGCCTGCCGAGGTGGGAGTGGTAACCGTCACGCCAGGCAAGCTGGCCCTGACGTCGGAGCTGCCGGGGCGACTGGAGGCTTTGCGCACGGCCGATGTACGGGCACGTGTGTCCGGCATCGTGCTGGAACGAACCTTCCGTGAGGGTTCGGATGTGCGTGTCGGGGATGTGCTGTTCCGGATTGATGCGGCGCCCTATCGCGCGGCACATGACAGTGCCAGGGCCGCCGTTGCCCGTGCCGAGGCGGCACAACTGGAAGCGCGCTTGCGTGAGGATCGCGCGCAGTCACTGATTGGCAAAAAGATGATCAGCCAGCAGGATTTTGATTCAGCCGTTGCCAATGCCCGCGCGACTCAGGCGGATGTGCAGGCCGCTAAGTCGGCCCTGGAGTCCGCTCGTCTCAACCTGGAATATGCCACCGTGCGTGCGCCAATTGCCGGCCGGATTGGTCGTGCCCTGGTAACGGAGGGAGCATTGGTCGGGCAGGGCGAAGCCACGCCACTGGCCGTGATCCAGCAACTCAGCCCTCTTTATGTGAATTTCACCCAGTCCAGCACCGAACTGCTGAACCTGCGCAAGGCACTGGATGCCGGCAAGCTCAAGGGCGTTGGCCATCAGGCGGAAGTGCAGGTGGTGATGGAGGATGGCAGCGTTTATCCGCATACGGGCAAGCTGTTGTTTTCCGACCTGGCGGTAGATCCGGCGACGGGTACCGTGGCGTTGCGTGCTGAAGTGCCCAATCCGGAGGCATTCTTGCTGCCCGGCATGTTTGTGCGGGTGCGAGTGCAACAGGCCGTGGCGGAGCAGGGCATTACTGTTCCCCAGCGCGGGCTGCAGCGAGGCCCGCAGGGCGCCTTCGTGATGGTGGTCCGGGATGGCAAGGCAGAAGCGCAGCCGGTCACCACCGGCACCGCGCAAGGTGATGTCTGGGTCATCACGGAGGGGCTCAAGGGTGGTGAGCAGGTGATTGTGGAAGGCCTGCAGAAAGTGAAGCCGGGAGCACCGGCCAAGGCCGTGCCGTTTGGTGCTGCTCCGGCAGCCTCGCCCACTCCCGCTGCGGCGAAGTAACAGGAGCCGATAGTCATGGCCAGGTTTTTTGTAGATCGCCCGGTATTTGCCTGGGTGATTGCCCTCATCATTGCACTGGCAGGCATCCTGTCCATTCGGGGCCTGCCGGTGTCGCAATACCCTTCCATTGCGCCGCCAGCCATTGCCGTTACGGCGACGTATCCGGGGGCTTCTGCGCAAACGCTTGAGGACTCGGTTACCGCCGTCATCGAACAGGAAATGAATGGCGCCGAGGGATTGCAGTACATGTACTCCACCTCGGAGTCATCAGGTGCCGCCAGCATCACGCTGTCCTTCAAGCCGGGAACAGACATCAATCTGGCCAGTGTGGAGGTGCAGAACCGTCTCAAGCGGGTGGAATCACGCCTGCCGGCCGAAGTACGTTCCCAGGGCATTCGTGTCGACAAGGCCGCCAACAACTTTCTGATGTTTGTAATTCTGGCATCGACTGACGGAAAGCTGTCACGAACGGATCTGGCCAACTATGCCAGTGCCAGCATTCTTGACCCCTTGCGCCGAGTGGAGGGTGTTGGTGATGTCACGCTGTTCGGCTCCGAATATGCAATGCGAATCTGGCTGGAACCAGCAAAGCTGACCGGTTTCAACCTCACTGCAGCAGATGTGACGGCAGCGATTCGTGACCAGAACGTGCAGGTGACGGGCGGCGCTCTTGGTGGTTTGCCGGCAGTGGCCGGGCAGGCGCTGAATGCAACCGTTGTCGTGCCGCAGTCCCGGCTGGCTTCGCCAGAGCAGTTTGGCAACATCATTCTGCGCGCCAGTCCGGATGGCTCGGTGGTGCGGCTGAAGGACGTGGCACGAGTCGAACTGGGTGCGGCAGATTACTCGGTGGAGGCGCGCCTGAATGGCAAGCCGGTCGCCGGCATGGGCATCAAGCTGACGCCGACGGCAAATGCGCTGGCCACTGCCACGGCAGTAAAGGCAAAAATGGCAGAGCTCAAGCCGTATTTCCCGCAGGGCATGGATTACAAGGTGCCCTATGACACTTCCAGGTTTGTAAAGATTTCCATCGAGGAAGTAGTCAAGACGCTGGTTGAAGCGGTGATTCTTGTTTTCCTGGTGATGTATCTCTTTCTGCAGAATCTCCGTGCCACGCTTATTCCCACCATCGTAGTGCCGGTTGCACTGCTCGGCACGATGGCGGCGATGCTGGTGTTTGGATTCTCCATCAATGTGCTCACCATGTTCGGCATGGTGCTGGCCATCGGTATTCTGGTGGACGATGCCATTGTGGTGGTGGAGAACGTTGAGCGCATCATGAGCGAAGAAGGCCTGTCGCCGCGTGAAGCCACCCGCAAGGCCATGGGCCAGATTACCGGGGCCATTATCGGGATCACGCTGGTGCTGGTGGCCGTATTCATTCCGATGGCGTTTTTCTCCGGCTCGGTCGGCAATATTTACCGACAGTTCTCGTTGTCGCTGGTGGCCTCGATTTCCTTCTCGGCCTTGCTGGCCCTTACCCTGACTCCGGCATTGTGCGCCACCCTGCTCAAGCCGATGGCCAAGGGTCAACAGCATGAAAAGTCAGGCTTCTTTGGCTGGTTCAACCGCAGCTTTGCCCGCACCACAGAGGGTTATCAGGGGCTGGTGGCGCGCATTATCGGCAAATCCGGGCGCTGGATGCTGGTGTACGGGGTCATTCTGGTGGTGGTCGGCCTGCTCTTTGCGCGACTGCCGTCTTCCTTCCTGCCGGAAGAAGATCAGGGCTATTTCCTGAATGTCATCATGCTGCCTGCAGGAGCAACCCAGGAGCGCACCCTCAAGGTGCTGGGCCAGCTGGAACACTATTACACGCAAAATGAAAAGCATGTTGAAGAGGTCGTGACCGTGGCCGGCTTCAGCTTTTTCGGGCGCGGCCAGAATGGCGGTATTGCCTTTACGACACTCAAGCCATGGGATGAGCGCACCACCCCGGATGCACATGTCTCAGCGGTGGTCGGGCGCGCATTCGGTTTTTTCATGGGGATCAAGGACGCGATCATCTTTCCGCTGAATCCGCCGCCGATTCCGGAGCTCGGCAATTCATCGGGTTTTGACTTTCGCTTGCAGGATCGCAGTGGCCTGGGGCACGCCAGGCTGATTGAAGCACGCAACATGCTGCTGGGCATGTCATCGCAGAGCAAGGTGGTGACGGGCTTGCGTCCGGAAGGGCAGGAAGACACGCCGCAACTGCAGGTGGATGTGGATCGTGAAAAGGCTCGCGCTCTGGGCTTGCAGCTGTCCGACGTCAATACCACGCTGGCGGTGACCTTCGGTTCCTCGTATGTGAATGACTTTGTGCGTGAAGGCCGGGTGCAGAAAGTGATTGTGCAGGCTGCAGCACCAGAGCGCATGTTGCCGGAAGACATCATGCAGCTGCGGGTGCGCAATGCCACCGGAACCATGGTGCCGTTCTCCGCGTTTGCAAATGCGCACTGGGTCCTCGGGTCGCCACGACTGGAGCGGTATAACGGGTTTCCGTCGGTAAAAATATCCGGCAGTGCGGCACCAGGACTGAGTACGGGTGAGGCGATGCAGGAGATGGAGGCGATGTTTGCCAAACTGCCGCCGGGCTTTGGCTATGAGTGGTCCGGACAGTCGTATGAAGAGCGCGTCTCGGGGGCACAGGCACCGGCGCTGTATGCCTTGTCGATTCTGGCGGTGTTCCTGGTGCTGGCCGCCCTGTATGAATCGTGGTCGATTCCGCTGGCCGTTATTCTGGTGGTGCCACTCGGGGTGTTCGGTGCCTTGATGGGGGTCACGCTGCGCGGTATGCCGGATGATGTGTACTTCAAGGTAGGCCTGATTGCAGTGGTGGGGCTGTCGGCGAAAAACGCCATCCTGATCATCGAGTTTGCCAAGGATTTGCAGGCTCAGGGCAAGGGCCTCATTGAGGCAACGCTGGAGGCGGTGCATTTGCGTTTCCGTCCCATCCTGATGACCTCACTGGCATTCATTCTTGGCGTGTTGCCGCTGGCGCTTGCCAGTGGTGCCGGCTCCGCCAGCCAGCGCGCCATCGGTACGGGTGTGATGGGGGGAATGATTACGGCCACCCTGTTCGCGGTATTCCTGGTGCCAGTGTTTTTTGTGGTGGTACGACGCCTGTTCAAGGGCAATGAGCGGCAACGCAAGCTTTACGCACAACACCTTGAGGAAGACGAACCCTCATCGCACATTTGAGTGCTGGTGATGAATAAAAAGAAGCCCGGGTAATCCGGGCTTCTTTTTTATGATCAATCCACCTGTATCATGCCGTTCTGTTTTATTTGGATTTTTCTGATGATGCCTCTGTGCAAGGATGTACCGATGAGGAGCTCCCCGCATTTCCTGGTTTCCCTGCTGTTACCTCTCACCCTGCTGGCTTCCGGGATGGTGGACGCGGGCAGCAGCCAATGTGACCGACCGAGGCTGAAGACGCCCCAGCCTGTTCCGGTGGCAGC
>CAYGBB010000074.1:0-8296 GCA_964347985.1 uncultured Moraxellaceae bacterium | reverse complement strand
TCTCGTGGCCAGACTTGGCGGTGATGAATTCGCGATTGTACTGGCCACCAGTGAGCCTCGCCGTGCGGCGAGCCTGGTCTCCGGAAAGATACTGCAATCGTTTGCCCGGGTGTCCGACCTTGAAGGCAGCAAGATCCAGATCGGTACCAGTATCGGGATTTCCATTTATCCGGATGACTCAACCAATCCCGATGAACTGGTGAAATGTGCAGACAAGGCCATGTATCAGGCCAAGGCATCCGGCCGTGGCAACTACCGCTACTACCGGGGTTGAGGTTTTATACTGGGATGCGGTGTTATAACATAGCATTATGCGGTCAGTAATTGTCCGGTCTGTGTCCCTTATTGTCCTGTTTTTGTTATCGGCCCTACGTACACTTCATTGTCATAGCGGTGCAGTAGAAAACCGCAATCATAATAATGTCCGAGGGGTTACCTGATGAAAAACGTTGCACGTTCCCTGTTGCTGTCCGCCCTTGCACTGACTGCTGTAGAGGCTCAGGCCTTCAGTCAGGATACTCACCGTCGCATCGTGGTTGACGCTGTCAACTACATGAAGGCCAACCCGGGCACCACCAACTACGCCAAGCTGTTGACCGCTGCAACCAATGCCGGTTACACCATTGACCAGTTCGCTCTTGCCCTGGGTCAGGGTGCCTACGACGTGGATGATTTCTCCGACACGTATCTTTGTGGTGCCACCACAGGCAATTGCCAGCAGGCTCCGGTGTGGGGCGCAGGTTCTGGCATCGTCAAGTACACTTCTTACTTCCATTTCCAGAATCAGACCCAGGGTGCGGATGTGCACGGCAATGATTTTGGTGGCTACAACTACAACAAGCTCACTGTCTGGGGCGATATCGATACCATGGCCGCCAGCTGGCTCTATGGCGACTACCTGGATGATGGCAAGGGTAACCTGACTGGCTGGTGGAGTGCAGACAGCTCCAAGTACAACAGCTATGACAAGACTGAAAAGAACTACCGTCTGGGCGGCTACTCCACTCGGAGCATGTATGCCGACTATGAAAAGATGCCTTTCCAGCCAATCGACAATCTGGGCCAGTACTGGTTCCAGCAGTTCCTGACTACCCCGACGGTACAGACTCTCGGCTTTGTGTTGCACACAACAGATTTGTTGCAGCCCCACCATGTCTGGACCACCTCAGCCTTGAATCACTCCGGCTGGGAAACCTGGGTCAGCGACTATTACGACAGTGAAGGCCTTGCCAATCCTGCTCTGGTGGCAACTGCCCTTAATAACCTGACTCCGGTCGGTACAACGGCCACGGATATTCGCCCGCTGCTGACTCAGGGTGGCGCCATCGCTTACTCGCAGGGTGGCATCGTACTGTCCAGTACTGATCACAACGACCGTCGCAATGTTGGTCGTGTTGTGGTGCCGCATGCAATTGCCATGGTAGTGCGTGTTCTGAATCGTGCGGCTGATCGCTTCTGATGTGTCAGTCCTGATGTCTGGATTGTGAGCCTTAGGGCGGCCTCCTGAATGAGGCCGCTTTTTTTTTGCCTGAAGGATCAGAGGCATGTCTTGCTGCAAAACAAGCCTTGCGGCAGCATGGGGTAGTATCTTTGGGGGTTCGTTGATGTCTGCTTACTTTATAAAACGGCATTTCTTGATGGCGGCAATAGTTGGCCTGTTACCGTCATTACTGATGGCTTCACCGCGTTACGATATCGAAGAGCCCACTGTGGCCGCCATCGTCAACGGCGAAAGCATTTCACTCACGGTGATTGAGTTGATGCATGCCGTTGCAGTCAAGCGGCGCCCGGAAACTACCCGGGTAGAAGTCATGGCATCCATGATTGAAGACAGGTTGCTGGCCAGGCAAGCCCTTGCAAGCTATCCCATAGATCAGCTCATTGAGAAAACCCGGGTTGGCTATGCGCCAGCTATCCAGATTGAAGAAAGCCTGGTAGCCAACCTGCAAGCTGCATTTGGCCCGCGTATTTCTGCTGCGGTACGCGCTGAGAAGGGTGGAAATCTGAACGGTATTGTCATTCGGCGGCAACCGGTTACCGAGGCTGACTGGAGAGCAGTGCTTGGTGTAAAGCCACGGCTGTTACTGGAGTACATGCTTGATGACAATGGCCGGAAAGAGGCGGCCAGTCGTGTATTGATGGCATATCGGCTTGGGGATCAGGTTGGACAGGTAACATTACTGGATGTTTACGATGCCCAGCATGTACAAGGGCGGAATCGTCTGCACAACCGGGATGCAGCATTTGCCATGCAACAGGCGGAGTTGCTGCTGGAACGACGCTATGTACTGCACTGGGCCCGTAACCGTTCCGGTCTGAGCGCCGAAGATTATCAGGTGTTTGTGCGTGCTGTTGAGGATCGTCTGGTGCGTGATGGCTGGACTTCCCTGATAGGTATTACGGCTGATATGCATGATGACAATGCCCATCTCAAGCAACTTGCTGCCGCAGTGACCAGGGATGAAGTGGCGGAGTACTACGAGAAAAACAGGGATCAGTTTCGTCGTATTGAAAGGGTAAAGGCCTCGCATATCAGGACGAGGGATTTTGAGTCTGCCAATCGTGTGTATTCACGTCTTCAGAAGGGCGAGGATTTTGCATCGGTGGCACGTCAGCTTTCTGTGGCGGAGGATCGGGAGCAAGGGGGGGAACTCGGCTGGATTGAACACGGTGAAAAGAATGCTTCCTGGATTGAAAGCATCGCTTTTGTGCAGAAGCCGGGCACAACATCCAAACCCTTTCGCAGCCCTGGGCCTCCCGGTGCGGCAGCAGTGTGGGAGATTCTGCGGGTAGACGAGCGGATCGAAGGGTATCAGCCCCTTGATAGCGAGTCTGTGCGATACGGGGCGGCGCAGGCCTTGTCCAGAAAAAAGGCCCAGGCAGAATATCGATCAATTCGGGAACGCGTACTTGATGAGGCTGAGATTCGCATGAATCCTGTGTTCCTCGAGAGTTCAAGAAAGGTGGCTCCATGAACCGGAACCTCTGGCTTCTGACGGGCGTTGTGGTCATTCTGGGCCTTGTTGTTGCGTTCGGACTCTGGCTGCGTGATGAGCCATTGGTGGCGGCTGCAGGCCCTGCGGCACCTGGCTCCACAGGCGCAAGCTTGACCTCGGCAGATGCTATTCCGGCTGATCTGACAGCCATTCCTGCGCCAGCAACCCGGGAGGATGTCCCTCTGCTTCCATTGCCTGAGGTGCCTGCAGAGGTCGATGCCGTCGAGTCATTGCGACGGGCCCGCCTGCAGGGAGATGAGCGGGCCCCTGCCGTGGTCAGGGGAGAGGAGCGAGTGCCGCCCACGGCGGCCGAACTGGCTGATCCAGAAGCATATCAACGATATGAGGCTCGCCAGAATGAGCGCTTGTACCGGTCATACATCAAGTCGGCAGACAGCGAGATCCCTCAGTTGCAGGAGCAGATTGCCAAGGCCAAGGCATCTGGCATGTCGCCAGAGCAGTTGGCGGAGGGGGAGGAAAAGCTGCGTCGTATCGAGGCGATGCGTAACCAGTTGATGAGTGATCACCCGGAGCTAAACCGCCCGGCGACCCCTTGATCAGTAACATTTGCCATTCATGCACAAATCAGGACATTTAGCTTGGCATGAGGCGGCTGGTTTTCTAGACTCGGGGCAAGGGGAGGAGTACCTCCTGATAGCAATGATGTGTCGTTCATATGTCCACGTCCGCCCCAGAAAATCTTGGTCATATTTCCGTGCCCGCCCTGCAGCAATATGTGCGCAGTGCAGAGGCCTGCGGCTTGTCTCGCGAAACGGTGCTGGCTGAGGCGGGTATCCAGCCGGAGCAGTTGATTGATAACAACGGGCGTTTGCCTGGTGATGTCCTGCAATGCTTGCTCGATTATGTCTTGCCTCGTTGCGGTAATCCGTTGTTCGGCCTGCAAACCTCCCAGTTCATCCAGCCCGGCTCCTACAGTGTGATGGGCTATATCGCCATGACGAGCAATACGCTGGCCGAGGCCGTCGCACGCATGCCCCAGTATGAGAAACTGGTTGGCGACATGGGAACCTCGACTGTCGAATATGAGCCGGGAGCCATCGTGGTGTGCTGGCACTGCCGTTTTCGTGATCCCCTTGTCCGGCGCCACATTATCGAGAATGTGCTGGCCTCATGGACAACGTATTCACGCTGGATGGCGGATTCAGAGGAGTTGTCACCACTCGCGGTTCGTTTTGAACATGATCCACCTGCAGATCGCTCCCTGTTGAAACACTATCAGCATATTTTCCGTTGCCCTGTGTATTTCAATCAGCCAACGTCGTCTATCGTCGTGTCACCCCTGATGTTTGAGCAGCCACTTCGCCAGCCAGACGCCAACCTCAGGGAGACCCTTGAACAGCATGCCCAGGCAACGTTGGCGGCGCTCAAGGAAAAGTACTCCCTGGCAGACCAGGTTCGCTCCTTGCTACGGGCTACTTTGGCCGATGCATCGCCACGGAAGGAGTTTGTGGCTCAACAGATGGGCATGAATGTGCGCACACTGCATCGCAAGCTGGCGGAGGAAAATCAGTCATACCAGCAGATTCTGGATGATTTGCGCAGCGAGCTGGGGCGCAAATACCTGCTGCAGTCTTCGCTTTCTGTTGAGGATATTGCCCGCAAGCTCGGGTTTACGGAAAGCCGTTCATTTATCCGTTATTTCAAGGGATACACCGGGATGACACCTGGTGAGTTCAGGCAGTCCCAGGAAGTTGCGTAGTGTTCCCGGGCGTGTAGTTTCAAAGGAAGTTCATGAGCCTGACGATTCTCTTGCCCGAGTGGCTGGAAGCCATTAACCAAAAAGAGCAAGCGTTCAGCAGTCTGGATGAGGCCATGCAGTTCGTGATTGCCCTGTCTCGTCGCAATATCTCTGATGGTGGTGGGCCGTTTGCGGCGGCGATACTCAATGAGTCCCTGCAGCTGATTGCGGCAGGCGTCAATCGTGTTGTGTCGGCGCACTCCTCAATTCTTCATGCCGAAATGCTGGCCTTGTTTTTGGCGCAGCAGCGGTTGGGGACGCATGATCTTGCTGTGGCCGGCTCCCATATACTGGTTACCAGCTGTGCCCCCTGTGCCATGTGCCTGGGGGCCATCCCCTGGTCAGGGGTTGCTCGCGTTGTGTGTGGCGCTCGCGGGGAGGATGCCGAAGATACTGGTTTTGATGAAGGGGACAAGCCGGTCAACTGGCAAAATGCTCTTTCGGCTCGGGGAATTGGCGTGGACAACGATGTGTGCAGGGAGGAGGCTGCCCTGGTCTTGCAGGAATACCGGGGGCTGGGCGGAAGGATATATTGAGCATCACTGCAGGTTTCTTGCCCTTTGGCTGCTTCAGGTAACAAAACCGCACCAATTCACCCCCCGGTCCTCCGTTCATCCCCTGCCGGGCAGGCCTCATACCCGGCTATAATCGCGGCCGACTCTTACGGAACGGCCTTTCCCCGTGCTCGATGCCCGCCAGCTCCAAGCTTCCCGCGATGACCGTGTGCTCTTTTCCGGGCTGGATTTCCGGTTGGCGCCTGGTCACGTCTTGCAGGTGGCAGGGCCTAATGGTGCCGGCAAAACCACCTTGCTGAATGGCATTGCCGGCCTGTTTCCCCTTGATGCTGGGGTCCTGACATGGAAAAACAGGTCCGTGGCGGACGACACTGATGCCTTTCGCGCCGACCTTGTCTGGCTTGGGCACCAGCCGGGCCTCAAGCTGATGCTGTCGCCCAGAGAAAACCTGTCCTGGTTGTCCCGTCTGCGGGGTGTGTCAGCAGCGGCGGCCTCTATCAATGCCGCCCTGGACAAGGTCGGGCTCTACGGTTACGAGGACATTCCGCTGGCCCGGCTTTCTGCAGGTCAGAAACGCCGGGTCGCCCTGGCACGCCTGTTTGTCGAAACGTGTCCGCTGTGGATTCTGGACGAGCCCTTTACGGCGATTGACCGGCAAGGGGTCACCGAACTGGAGGGCTGGTTACGTGAGCATGCCGCAGCCGGCGGCATGATCTTGCTGACCACCCACCATGAATTTTCCCCCGGTTTTCCTGTCGAGCGACTGGATGTGGCGTCGTTCCGCCCGGTACAGGGGGCAATGGAATGAGTGGTGTCTTTGCCCTGTTGGTCCGCGACTTGCGTCTTGCAGTGCGTCAGCCCGGTGACTGGCTGACGCCTCTGGGGTTTTTCCTGCTGGTGGTGACGCTGTTTCCACTGGCCGTCACCGCCGAACCCCGCAAGCTGGTGCTCATGGCGCCGGGGGTGATCTGGGTAGCTGCCTTGCTGTCCATGCTGTTATCACTGGATGGGCTGTTTCGTCAGGATCTGGAGGACGGTTCGCTGGAGCAGTTGCTGGTGGCTCCGGTTTCTTTGCCGCTTCTGGTGCTGGCGAAAGTGGCCGCCCACTGGCTGCAGACCGGGTTTTGCCTGGTCCTGCTGTGCCCTGTAGCAGCAATCATGTTGTCGATGGAGATGTCGGCTTTACCGACACTGATGTTGTCATTGTTGCTGGGGACGCCGGTGCTGAGCCTGATCGGTGCAGTGGCTGCCGGCCTGACAGTGGCATTGCGCCGCGCTGGCGCCCTGGTGCCACTGATCACGCTTCCCCTGATGGTGCCGGTGATTGTGTTTGCCACGGGGGCCGTCCAGGCTGCGGCAACCGGATTACCTGTCGGGGGCTATCTGGCCTTGCTGGCGGCATTTCTGGTACTGGCGGTCACCCTGATTCCCTTTGCGGTAGCAGCATCACTGCGTATTGCCATCGGTGGGTAATGGTGGCGACTGATCGCTGGACAAATACATCGTTTTCTTGAGTTGGGGTTTTCATATGTGGAAGGCGATTTGGGATTATGTGCAGCGCACAGTCAGTCCCAGGCATTTCTACGATATTGGTGGGCGCTGGTTGCCGTGGTTATGGCTGCTTGCCGGTGCCTTGCTGGCCACGGGCACGGTATGGGGACTGGCGTTTGCGCCGCCGGATTACCAGCAAGGGAACAGCTACCGCATTATTTTCATTCATGTCCCGGCTGCCAGCCTGGCCATGGGGGGCTATGTGCTGATGGCGGCCTGTGGCCTGATCAGCCTTGTCTGGAAAGTGAAAACGGCTGAAATGGTGGCGCGCTCAACTGCCGCCATCGGTGCCTGGTTCTGTTTTATTGCGCTCTTTACGGGAGCAGTATGGGGCAAGCCGACATGGGGTACCTACTGGGTGTGGGATGCACGACTCACCTCAATGCTGATTCTGCTTTTCCTGTACCTTGGCGTGCTCGGTCTTTATTCGGCCTATGAAAGTGCGGCCAGTGCTGCAAAGGCAGCGGCGATTCTTTCACTGGTCGGCGTCGTGAACCTTCCAATCATCAAATACTCGGTTGAGTGGTGGAACAGCCTGCATCAGGGCTCTACCTTCAAGGTCACTGCGCGGCCCTCAATGCCGCCCGACATGTACCTGCCGCTGATTGTGATGCTGTTGGGTTGCTATGTCCTGTTTGCCGCTTGTGTGGTTGCCCGTACCCGCAACGAGATACTGCAGCGCGAACGGCGCACGCAGTGGGTGAAGGATATTGTGCGCAAGGAGACGGCCCATGGCATTTGAATCCTTTGCCGATTTTCTGGCGATGGGCAAGCATGGCCCCTATGTATGGGCGGCCTATGGCCTCAGCTTTGTCATCATTGTATGGAATGTGGTGCAACCGTGGTGGTTGCGTCGTCGCTGGCTGCATGAGCAGTCTGCTTTGTTGAAACGCGAAGCCAGGGATGCGCGCGAACTGTGAGGGTGCAATGAGTTTTACGCTGAATGCCAAACGCAAGAAAACGCTGATCATCATCATTGCCCTGATTGCCGGGGTAGGGATTGCCGTTGGTCTGGCAACCTATGCCTTGCGCCAGAACATCAATCTTTTCTACACCCCCACCCAACTGGCTGCGGCCGAGGCACCGGAAGGGCGGCGCATTCAGGTGGGGGGGCTGGTGATGCAGGGCTCGCTCAAGCGTGCGCCGGACTCACTGGCGGTGCGTTTCACGATCACCGATCTCAAGCAACAGGTGGATGTGGTTTATACCGGCATTCTTCCTGATCTGTTTCGGGAAGGGCAGGGTATTGTCGCTAACGGCCGCCTGGTGAATGGCGTCGTAGAGGCTGATGAAGTGCTGGCCAAACACGATGAAACCTATATGCCCCCGCAGGTCAAGCAGGCGATTGAAGACGCCGGTCATCCCAAGGGGAAATGACCTGCCATTGCGATAACTCAGTCATGGAAACAGGCATAAAAAACGGGGGCATTTGCCCCCGTTTTTTATGCCTGTTTCCGGGATGTTTATTTCCAGTC
>CAYGBB010000073.1:0-8300 GCA_964347985.1 uncultured Moraxellaceae bacterium | reverse complement strand
GCCTGAAGAATGCGGGGACTGGATACCTTGATGCGGTCACCTTCCACTTCAAACAGACCGACCTGAAGGGCTCGTGCCAGCGTTTCCTCGTTGATGCCATCCCCGAAAATCTCGGCGATTTCATCCGGGGAGATATAGATGGGTGTCTCGATGCTCCAGGTGCCGGCAATCGCCGAGTCCAGCCCAAGCACGTGATCAAGGTCCTGGCCCTGCTCCCAGGCATCCACCAGCTCCTTGATATTGGCAATGGTGAAGCCGCGATCGAGTAGCTGGTTAATGATGCGCAGACGGCCGAGGTGCACCTCGGAATAGATGCCGGCACGGCCTCGACGCACCGGTGGCGCAATCAGGCCACGGTCCTGGTAGGCACGCACATTCCGAACTGTCGTACCCGCCACGCGGGCCAGCTCATCAATCGTGTATTCCTGATCACCCGCAGCCCCGTTTCCGCCCATGTCGGGCAACAGGTCGCGTCCTTGCTTGAGCAGCTGCCTGAGCAGCATCTGGGGAGTTTTCATCATGATGGCGAATCATACCGGTCGGCGCCCCCTGTCAACAACCGCGAGTGTGACATTCACGAAGGAAACAACCGACAGGAAGGGCATGTGAGCCCAGGAAGCCCCCCCCCTGAAAGAGAGTGAGCGCCTCCTGGCCCCGCACAGTATTACTTCCAGACTTTGAGCAAGCGCTGCATGACCTCATCGGCCAGCAATCCGGCCACTTCCTGAACGGCCGGCGCACCATTGAGACCCTTGCGCTCGTAGCCCTTGTCCGTTGCCTCAAAGCCGCCTGCAACGGGCGCCAGATCAGGGGCATTCACCATCGCCAGCACACGGCCCGTGTTCACGTTCACCACCTTGGCGCGGTAGTTGTAGCCGGACTTGCTGCCCGGGGCCCGCTTGATGAGCAACTCCACCATCAGGTCCGCATGCCCGCGCAAGGCATCAATCTCCAGCTTTTTCAGGGCCACCGTTTTGTCCGGATCACCGCCATTGCTGGCGCCGACAATGCGGACAATCATGTTGCGATCAACCAGGCGCACACCCTGATCGAGAAAGGGACGGTCAAAGCCGTCCTCGAACGCCCAGGCCCAGTCCTCACCCGGCAGATCACGGGAGGTGTCGTTGCCGTCCCGGAACTGTACCGATGCCTCGATATCCCGGACCTCGCCCTTGTCGTTGATCAGGGCACCCCTGGCACGCACCGGCGTCACCCACTCTTCCACGCGATCACTGAGTTCACGGTTGAACCACACGGCAATGCGGGGACTCGATTCACGCTGGTAGGATTTGGCAAAGTCGTCACGCAGCTTTAGCTGATCCGCCTTGTTCGTGTCCGGATCAGCCGGCTCGGCCATCATCGGCATGGCCGGATGTGGCTCTGTCAGGGCGGCGGCATGCAGGCCCGTGCTCGCCCCGACAGCCAGCATCAACATGAGTGCGCGCATTTATTGTGCCTCTTTGATTTCGATGTAATAGAAACCGGCCGCATCACTCAGCGACGACTCCTTGTAAAGCGCGGTGCCCTTAGGCGCCAGCACGATGCGCTGCCACGCCGAGTAGTTTTCTATCGGGCGTTTGCCGGCATCAAAGAAGCGCACATGCGCCTGCAGCACCAGCGGAAAATCCGTCAGGTTCTGCACCGTGGTCCAGGCCTCCAGCGTGCCCGTGGCGGTACGCGCAGCCCCCGAGGACTCGATGCGGATCTTGCCGTAATCGTACTCGCCGTAACCATCTGCCCGCCGCTTTTCGAGCATGTTCCTGTCAATGACATTCACACTGTTCATCGCCAGTTGCGTGTCATTGCTGCCGACCGTCTGCGGCGTTGGCAGTGGCGCCATGGTACATGCCGACAGAAAAAGACCGGCGCCAGCCACGCCGGCAAGCATCCATTTACTCATCAGGTCATCCTCGTATCATTTAAGGGGTGCTGCATTGCGCGAGCGCAGCCAGACCACACCACCCTTTGCCGGTAGTGCGACGGTTCTCTTGAGTTCGGGAAGAACCACGCCATCCTTGTCGAGAAAACTGATGTCGGCTTGCTGCCCGGGTGCCGACTTCAGTGTCAGCACATGCACCGCATCCGGCAGCGATGCCCAGTAGCGGGTATCGGCTTTCGCCTGGACCTTGCTGGCCACCAGCAACTGCAACGCGCCCACGGCACCTACTGCGCCGGCAACATCGCCCAGCCCGGAACTCAATGGCGCCAGCACCTGCAGGGTGTTGGCCGTATCGGACAGCACCGTGCCCATGCCTTCATTCGTACTGCGGAACTGCGCCTTGCCCTTGACGATGCGATCCACCGCACGCCCGCCTCGCGAGGTGGCCTGCCAGAAAACATCTTCCATCGGGTAGGCCGCCAGTTGCTTGCCGCCTATCTGCACCTGCGCGCGCGTTTCCCGGAAAAACTTGCCGCGCCGATAAACCAGCTCGTAATGACCCACGCCATCCGCGAGCTTGCGTGGCGCATTGCCGGTTTCAATAATCAGCAGCGTATTGTGGCCGGCCTCCGGCCCGACAAAATCCGGACGCAGCTTTTTCAGCTCATCCTGCGAGCGCTTTTTCAGCACCTCGTTATTCTCAAGATGCGAGGCCCAGCCACTGAGAAAGGCCATGAGGGCAAAATCAAAACGGTTCTGGTTTTCCTCGGCAAAGGCATCCTGCAACATGCCACCTTCGAAACTTGCACGGGCATTGCCGTAATCGCCCTCCTGCAGATACAGCAGGCCGCGATAGTAATAGGCCATCACCCGTTCGTAGGGCTCGCCCTTGAAATCCTTGCTGCCTTCTTCATACCAGAGGCTGCGCGCCTTCGCGGCAGCATCACTGTTGCCGTAGACCGATTCGATCAGGTCCAGCGCCGCATCAAGTTGCGCGGTGGCCACATCAGGACGGGACAGCTCGATGGCCCGCGCACCGATCTCCATGTGATTGAGCACGGCATTGCGCGCGCCCTCGCTGTCCAGGCGCTGGTAATAAGTGGCCAGTTCGGGGGGGACTGCCTCTGCGGCGGCAGCCAGCGTCGGCAACAAGACCAGCGTTGCCGCCAGCCGCCTAGCGATAAACCACATCATCCTGCGAGCTCTTCTTGAATTCGTAGATACCGCTCCAGACGATGGTGCCCAGCTCCAGATCAATCATTTCAAACGTGATCTGTGTGTACCGCGTGTTGGTGCCGGAACTGGTGGAGACGGCATCCATGGAGGTGATGCGGCCCGCCAGACGATAGTCCGCACCGGCCGTTGCCTTGGTCTTGCGAATGGTGCCGCCGTCTACCTTGCCTTCGCGCTTGAGCTCGCGCTCGGCCTCAATCATCGCGACATTCTGCCGTGCCACAAACACCATGCGGCCATTGGAGGCGCGATTAAGGTTCACACGCAGGCGGTCAGTAATGCTGTTGGTATTGATGCGTGACGTACTTTCATTGACGAAATACTGCGAATCCACAATCACGCGCGGCGGGGTGGCCTGGCCGGCCAGTACCGGATTGGTCAGCATGTCGCGCATCATCTGGTCCGTTGCCGACACAATATCCTGCGACTCGATGCCGACACCGGCAACGCCAGGTGCAACCGCCTGCACATCGTTATAGACCGATGCCTTGCCGGCAGTGTTGTTGATGGCCTGGGGCGGCGTGCAGGCGGACAGGCCGACCGACAGCGCAAGCGCAGCAGCTACAGGAAAAAGACGATGGGACACGGGAAGACTCCAGGGATAGGCAGCATTTTCTTTTGACTTTACCCTGATTTTCCATGAAATGCGCCCCCCGTTGAGCGCCCCCGGCATGCCACCCCGACGCAGGCGCAGGAAGTTCATGCCGCCGAAATAATAGTGTCATTTTCGCAATGCCAGGAAGCAGATGGCTGGCCGTATACCTTCAATCCGCTGGTATGGCATGCTTGATCGCGCTGTTAAATCATCCGGGGACTGCATCAACCTGATGCAATCTGAAAAGAACCCTCAGCACCCACCTGAAAATCAACCGACGGATAACGCATGCCTACGATAACCGCACGAGGAGCACTCGCCGCGCTCCTGCTGATCAGCCTTCAGGGCTGTACATCGATTCGGGTTGACCCCAGTCCGACCACACTGGTCGCTCCGCCCCTGAGCGGCACGCCCTTCGCCCCAGGCTCCCGCATCGCGGTTGATGCCAGCGGCATGGGGGGATGCACCGTGATGGGAGGTGCTGGCGTAACTGGTGCCCATGCCGTCCAGGCCGCCGTGCAAAAAGCCCAGGCCCAGTTGCAACAGGCCGGCTTTCAGGTGATTGCTGCCGCCCAGGCGACCCCTGCCGATTTCCAGCTGCGCATCAGCAGGACCTGTGTCACCTACAACAGCAATGGCTGGCTTTACCTCGCCACCATTGGCGTGCTGCCCATGTGGAACAACCAGGCCCTGGTTGTCACCAGCACCCTGCTGCGGGGCAACGAGGTGCTGGGGAGTTTCAGCCAGAGCTACCGGGTGACGGACAGCATGTCCCTGTACACACCCAGCGCCTTCCTGCTTGGCGGAACCTCCAGCGTCGCCCGCTACGAGCAGGCGTTTGACTTCAACCCGCAGCTGGTGGCGTCCATGGCCAGCCAGGCACAACAGGGGAACTAACATGATCCGCATGATGCAGCTCGGTGCCGGCACGGCACTCCTTGTTTCGCTGTCTGCCTGCACCAGCAACACCGTTATTCCCGGCAGCACCTGCGTCGGCAACTGCGTCAATGGCCAGGGCACACTGAATCGCCAGGGCGCAACCGAGACCGGCACGTTTGTCCTCGGTCAACGAACCGGCAACTTCGAGGTTGCCAGTCCCAATGGCGACATCCTCACGGTGCCCATGCTGAACGGGGTGGCCCACGGCAGCGGCATCATCCGGCGCACCAATGGTACGCAGTTCGAGCAACGCTTCGCGTTCGGGCAACCCGTTGAAGGCACGTCAATGCGTGACAATGGCGACCGCTTCGATGGCACCTTCCAAACGGTCATGATGCAGCGCCTGCCTGATGCCAGTGCCGGACTCCCGCCTCAAGCCATGGTGCCCTACGCCACCCCGGTGACCTTCTTCAAGCGTGGCGTGTATGCGTCGGTCAACGGTCAGCGCTATGACGGCGAGTTTTCCCTGGCCGGTGATCGCCTGGTCTTCACCGGCACGCTGCATGATGCCAAGGGCAAGACGCAGCCCTTCATGGGCGCCGCACTGTTCCTGCCAGGCACACGCGCCGGCTACGAATTTGCTGCCGCACAACGCAAGCAGATTGCGGCCTGGTCGGCCGACCATGACAAACGCATGCAGGCCTACAAGGAAACTGCGCCGGCACAGCAAACCGCTGTCGTGGCCGCCGCCGCACCGGTTGCTGCACTCGCACAACCGCTTGCCGCGGCAACGCCGGCAAGAACCGCCACCTTCAATATTCTTGAAAACAATACCGGCCGTTATCTCAGCCCCATTACCAGCGATGGCGTTGCTGCCGCCTGGGTCGACAAGTCCATCAATGCCAGCCTGGGCGCCTCTGTCGGCGGACTGGCCGGTGCCTATGCCGGGCAGAAGGCACTTGAGCAAGTCCCCTTTGTCGGCGGCTTTCTCGGCCGCAAGGCCGGCGCCGCGGTGGGCCGGAATGTCGCGCTCAGTGCAGTGGGCGGCGAAGCCTACCTGCGTGATACCTCGGACATTTCATTTAACGACATCAACGAAATGGCTGGCTGGCTGGTGCAGAACCATCGCAGCCATGCCAAGTTTGCAGAAATCATGAAAGCGGCCGGCCAGATTTACCCTGAACTCACCCCCGCCTACCTGACCGCCCTGCGTACCGTTCGTTAACCCGGCTGTTCACACCGGCTGAGAAGCTCCCGTTACCTGAACCCTGCGGATCAGATGACGGGAGCCACCAATAAAAACGGGGACCCGAAGGTCCCCGTTTTTCATACTCACAACAGACACACTCAGTCGTTGTAAGCGCGCTCGCCGTGAGCAGTGACATCAAGACCGATACGCTCGTCTTCTTCCGTCACGCGCATGCCGATGGTGAGGTCCACCACCTTGAAGGCCACGAAGGACACGACACCGGACCAGACAATGGTGGTCACCACGCTGATGGCCTGCACCTTGACCTGACCCAGCATGTCGTAGGCACCCGGCGCATTGGCCACGTAATCCCACCAGCTCAGGCCACCCAGTTCCGGCGAGGCAAACACGCCAGTCAGCAGGGCACCCAGGATACCGCCCACGCCGTGCACACCGAACACGTCAAGCGCGTCGTCAGCACCGAGCAGCTTCTTGAGGCCATGCACGCCCCAGAGGCAGATGACGCCAGCAAGCAGGCCGATGGCCAGTGCACCACCGAGACCGACGAAACCACAAGCCGGAGTAATTGCCACCAGACCCGCCACGGCGCCCGATGCAGCACCCAGCATGGACGGCTTGCCCTTCAGTACCCACTCGGCCAGCATCCAGCTCAGTGCCGCAGCCGCAGTAGCAATCCAGGTATTGGCGAAAGCGAGGCCGGCGATGCCGTTGGCTTCCAGTGCCGAGCCGGCGTTGAAGCCGAACCAGCCGAACCACAGCAGGCAGGCACCGATCATGGTCATGGTCAGGCTGTGCGGCGCCATGGCTTCCTTGCCGTAACCGATACGCTTGCCCACGACATAGGCACCCACCAGACCGGCGACAGCGGCGTTGATGTGCACCACGGTACCACCGGCAAAGTCGAGCGCACCCTTCTGGAACAGCCAGCCCGCCGTGGCAGTGGCCGCAGTGGCCGCATCAGCAGAAGTGTAGGCATCCGGACCCGCCCAGTACCACACCATGTGTGCCATCGGCAGGTAGGAGAAGGTGAACCACAGCACCGAGAACGCCAGCACACCGGCAAACTTGGCACGTTCGGCAAAGGCACCCACGATCAGGCCGCAGGTAATCGCTGCGAAAGCACCCTGGAAGACCACGTAGATGACTTCACTGATCGGCGTGGCCTTGCTCCAGGTCGCCGCCAGGGAGGTGTCATTGATACCTTTCAGGAACACCTTGGACAGCGAGCCGAAGAAGGCATTGCCCTCGGTGAAGGCGATGCTGTAGCCGTAGACCATCCAGAGCACAGTGATCAGGCAGAACACCGTGAACACCTGCATGAGCACCGACAGCATGTTCTTCTTGCGCACCAGGCCACCGTAGAACAGGGCCAGGCCGGGGATGGACATCAGGATCACGAACGCCGCACACATCATCAGGAAGGCATTGTCACCCTTGTTGAAGGTTGGCGCCGGTGCCGCCTCTGCTTCTGCAGGTGCCGCCTCGGCAACAACAGGAGCAGTTTCCGCCACTGCAGCAGTATCTGGCGCCGCCGTTACGTCGGCAACGGCATCAACCACTGCTACTGACGGCGCGACGGGGGCGTCCTCGGCAAATGCGGGGGCGGCTGTTGCCAGCGCACTGCCCAGCATGAAAGCAAACATCAGTCTTTTCACGGGAATTCCTCCGCGTTGATAACAGAAAAAATCAGATCGCCTCGACACCGGTTTCGCCGGTACGAATACGAATGGCCTGTTCCAGCGCCGTCACGAAAATCTTGCCGTCCCCGATTTTTCCGGTCAGGGCCGTCTTGGAAATTGCCTCGATCACCTGGTCCAGCATTTCCGTGCTGATGGCAATCTCGATTTTTACTTTCGGCAGAAAGTCGACGACATATTCCGCGCCGCGATACAACTCGGTATGCCCTTTCTGTCGGCCGAAGCCCTTCACTTCCGTCACGGTAACGCCCTGCACACCGATATCGGACAAGGCTTCACGCACGTCGTCGAGCTTGAAGGGTTTGATGATGGCAGTAACCATTTTCATCATGCGTACTCCTTTATCTGAGGATGCCGTGCACGCTGTTCACGTGCACGGCATGCGAACTTAGAAGCTCTTGCTGGCGGTCAGTACGAAGGTGCCTTCGCCATCCGGAACAATGGCGTCGTCGAGATCAGAGCCCATGTAGGCGAGCTCAAGCGTCACACCCTGCACAGCCTTGCTCACGCCCACCTTGTAATCGATGTAGGAGTCTTCATCGAGTGCCAGGCCAGAACCGTAGTAATCGTCATCGAGCAGGTTGAGGCCGAGGTGGGCCGACACACCAAAACCGGAAACTTCGGTGCCGTAATCCGCCGAGACGTACAACGACTTGCCCGTTTCACCGAAAAAGTCATCGGCATAAGCCAGGCCCAGCTTGGCGCCGGAGAAGCTCACCGAGCCGTAGAATTCAACGAAGTCATACTGGCCACCACCTGCCTCTGCAGCAGTGGAGTGCGGGTAGCCGTAGTAGAGAACACCAACGT
>CAYGBB010000072.1:0-8335 GCA_964347985.1 uncultured Moraxellaceae bacterium | reverse complement strand
GATTGGTGCCATCGCGAAGCCGGAGGACATCCGCTTTGGTGATAACCTGCCCAAGACGCGTTCCGGCAAGATCATGCGCAGATTGCTGCGTTCCATTGCCAAGGGCGAGACCATTACCCAGGATATTTCGACATTGGAAAATCCGGCGATTTTGCTGCAGCTTCAGGAACCTGTCTGAGTCGGGATGTGATCTCCGCAATATCCGCAATAAAAAGGGCTGCAAATTTGCAGCCCTTTTTATTGCGGTAAAGTCATTCGTTAGGGTAGTACAGGAATTGATGGGACACCGGCTCCGGGACGTAGAGGTGACGCAGATCCATGTAGTCAGCCAGCGTCAGGAATTCGGGCTCCTGAAGGTGGCCGATGGCCCAGTTGATCAGCTGGTGTTTGAGACCGCGGCCAATGATGGCGCCACCCTGAATCATTTTCTCGGTGAAGAATCCAAAGTCCATGAGCTGGATGATTTTCAGATAGATCTCATCCAGCATCAGGTCGCCCATCTCGTTCAGTTGATGGCTGAGTGCGCGCCTCTCCTCTTGCCAGAACCCTTCCCTGATGCGCTGTGTGGTCTCGACCCGACGCTCGTGTAGCTCATCCGGAATGGCAAAGCCGATCATGGCGCGCAGACCGGTATCAGAGGGAAGCGTGATTGACAGTGAACGGATGTGCTGGGCCGCCAGCGTCATCTGCTCGCGGTCCAGCTTGGGAACCACCTGTTTTGAAATGCGGGTGATCGTGGCGGACAGCGAGTGAATGGTGGACTGCACAAAGTGTTCGGCAGAGCCGGTCAAGCCCATTGCTTGCGTGGCGTCCAGCACATAGGCCCTGGCGGACTCCTCATCAAAGCGGGTGATCACTTCAATGAGGGCATCATGCTGGTGCCAGTTGCCGTGCTCCACCTCCCATACCAGCTGTTCCCCGACGCGACGCAGTTCTGGGCTTGCTTCGAAGGCGGCGTAGTGGCCGGCAGGGTTGTCCAGGTTGTGCACATCCGGTTCCTTGAGTTATTTCAGCTCGCTCGAGCTTTTGCCCAGCAATCGGCGGGCAATGATGAGTTGCTGAATTTGCTGTGTACCCTCAAAAATATCAAGAATTTTGGAGTCGCGCGCCCATTTTTCCAGCAGCTCGTCTTCACCGTAGCCCACTGACGCACAAAGTTCCACGCACTTGAGGGTAATCTCGTTACCGACGCGGCCAGCCTTGGCCTTGGCTATCGAGGCTTCTTTCGAGTTGGGCTGCTTGTTGTCGGCCATCCAGGCGGCCTTTACCGTCAGTAGATAGGATGCTTCCCAGTCCGCTTCCATGCGCGCGACAGTTGCAGCGACATATGATGCGTTAAGCGGGGGAGTGCCATAATCCGGATCAAGATAGTCCTTCAGCAGCTCCTTGGTGCGCTCGAGCGATGCCTTGGCGCAACCAACAGCCATCGCGGCGACCAGAGGGCGCGTGTTGTCGAAGGTTTCCATGACACCGGCAAAGCCCTTGGCGACATCAATTTCCGGATTGCCGAGCAGGTTGGCGGCTGGTACGCGACAATTATCAAATACAAATGCAGCCGTATCCGAGGCCTTTATGCCCAGCTTGTGTTCAAGGCGGGCCAGCGTCATACCGGGTGTGCCTTTTTCCACGACAAAGGACTTGATGGCAGCACGGCCCAGATTCTTGTCCAGGGTGGCCCAGACCACGACACAGTCGGCACGGTCACCGGAGGTGACGTAAATCTTTTCACCATTAAGGATGTAGTGGTCGCCATCCTTTGTCGCCGTGGTACGGATGGCAGCGGAGTCAGAGCCGCAACCAGGCTCGGTGATGGCCATGGCGGCCCACTTGCCCTTGAAGCGCTCCAGTTGTTCGTCGTTGGCAACGGCAGCGATGGCGGAGTTGCCAAGACCCTGGCGGGGCATGGACAGCAGCAGGCCGGTATCGCCATAGCACAGCTCGATTGCGCCGAGGGCTGTGGACATGTTCGAGCCGTTGCGTACACCACTTTCCTGCTTGGCGCCACGCTTGCCGGCAGTAGCGGCACCAGCGGCCTCTGGTGAGCCCTCGTTCATGCCGTCGAGCAGCGAGGCAAGCATGTCGAGTTCTTTCGGGTAGGCGTGTTCGGCCTTGTCGTACTTGCGTGAGATCGGGCGGAAAAAATTCACCGCCACTTCATGAGCCTGACCGACCAGCATGCTGAATTTCTTGGGTGTTTCCAGATACATGATTTATTCCTCGAATTCTGTTGTGGCTGCCTTTCGCTTGGGAAGAGGCGCTATCAGAGATGCAGGCCGCCCTGCATTACACCCACGGCACGAAGATCACGGTACCAGCGCTCGACCGGGTGCTCTTTCGTAAAGCCGTGGCCACCCAGCAACTGCACGCCATCGGTGCCGATCTTCATGGCTTTTTCCGTGCACAGCAGTCGGGCGAGATAGGCTTCGCGATGGAAGGGCTTGCCGGCTTCGGCCAGGGCCGCCGCACGCCAGACCATGATGCGCATGGCATCGATTTCAATGGCCATGTCGGCAATGATGAAGGCCACGCCCTGGCGATGCGAAATCGGCTCGCCAAAAGCGACACGGTCATTGCAGTAGGGAATCACGTAATCCAGTACGGCTTGCGAGGTGCCAACCGCAAGGGCGCACCATGCCAGGGATGCCAGGTCGAGAAAAGTGGTGTAATCAAAATCATCGCCACCCAGCTTGTCGGCGACGACATTGTTCAGTCGCATTTTCACTGTCTGTGCCGCCTTGAGCCCCATGCCTTCGTCTTCACGGAAACTCAGGCCATCACTCCCGCCGCGTACGATGAACACGGCCGGCTTGCCATCCAGCATGGCGGCGACCAGCAGCAGTTCTGCCTCGGCCCCCAGCAGGACCAGACTCTTTTCGCCGTTCAGCACATAGTCATTGCCCTGACGCAGTGCTGTCGTTGACATGACCGAGGGATTGAACAGGGGCTCGCTTTCCGTCACGGCAATCGCCGCCAGCGGTGGCGTTTCCTCGGCAAATGCAGGCAGAAGGGTTTCCTGCTGCAGTTTTGTGCCCCAGCGGGTGAGGGCGTTAGCGACGCCCATGGGGGCCAGAATGGCTGCGGCCAGCGTAAAGTCGCCATGGCCAAGATCCTCGGCCGTGAGCATATTGGTCACGACAGACTGTTCTGCTGCCATGCCGCCCAGTGCTTCGGGGACTGCATAGAAGTTCAGGCCGAGTTCCAGCGCCTGGCGACGAATGTCTTCGGGCAATATGACTTCATGATCAGCAGCGTGGGCGGCAGGTCGCAGTACGTCACGGGCAAAACGCTGCAGCGTTTCACGCATCATCTGCTGTTCTTCGGTCATTGAAAGGTCAAACAGGCCCTTGCTGGCTGCCGGCAACCGTTGCGCCTTGTCCAGTGAGGGTCCTTTGCTGAATTTTCGGGCGGCAACACTCATCAGCTTGAAGCCGGTCTTGCTGCCGGAGTACAGCAGTCTTTCGACAGGCTTGCGCACGCCAAAGCGGTCAGGCCAGTCGCTCTGGGCAAACCGGCTCAGCACTCCAAGACCCATACCTTGTATTTGATTCGCGTTCATTCACCACTCCAGAACAAGATGTCGCACAGGGGCGACGCCAGGATGATCTGATGATGCACGAGGATTGCCTGAGTGAATTGACCGCCCTGCCATCCGGTGCGGCGCCATGGTCAGTCGCCGGAAGCCAGTAGCCGGAAACCAGTAGATGGGAGTCAGTCACTCTGTCCCTGTTGCTTGCATATGACAGGTGGCGCAGGACGAGCAAGAGGGCCGGGCAAATTCACGCGGGCAACTCATTGCTCTCCCGCCAGCTGATCAACTCGTCAATGCACCGAACCAGACGATCAATGTCGGACCGGCAGTGTGTTGTGTCCGTATCATTGCTGGTGCGGCTGCTCTGTCCTTCCTGCAGGCGTGTCTTGATATGCGTTTCCAGCTCATGGGCGGCATTTCGCAGCTCGGGAACGCCGCAGTAACGGGTGGCACCATGCAGGTAATGCACATAGCCCAGCAACGCCTCCATACGATTGTTTTCGCAAGCGTCCAGAATCCGTGTCTTGTCCTGTTCAAGATTGTTGAGCAGCATCATCAGCATGTCACGCGCCAGGTCCGGCTTGCCGGCAGCAAGGCGCAAGCTTTCTTCCCAGTCCACAACACAATCATTGAGCCTGTCGGGCGCTGGATCTGGCGTTAAGTCAGGGACTGGCACAACCGATTGTCCCGGCTGCACTCCGGTCCACTTGGAAATCATGTGGGCAAGTTGCGATTCCTGCACCGGCTTGGTGAGGTAATCATCCATGCCGGACTTGAGCAGTGCCTCACGTTCGTTTGCCATGGCATGAGCGGTCAGGGCAATCACGGGAAGGCGTTTTGCATTACCTGTTTCCTTCTCGTGCTGGCGAATGGCCTGAGTTGCTTCCAGGCCATTCAGCCCTGGCATCTGGATGTCCATGAAGACCAGATCAAACGCCGACTCCTTGCACAGACGGATAGCCTGGTAGCCATCACTGGCCGGCACGGCATCCACCTGCAGATCCTCAAGCAGCGCACAGACCAGCTTGAGGTTGGCGGGATTGTCATCGACTGCCAGCACGCGCATGTGCGTTTTCAGTGGAGCCGGCGGATGAGCAGCTGGCAACAGGGCCATCTGGGCAGGCATGGCAGACAGCATGCTGCTCAGTTGTGCGTGCAGTTCGCGTGGTGCCACCGGCTTGGTCAGCAACGAGATCCGGGACGCCTGGTAAATGGCCTGCTCCTGCGACGAATCCGAACTGCGTGCCAGCAGAAGAATCGGGCCTTGCATGAGAAGTCGCAGTTCATCCAGCAGACGGCTCGCCTCCCTCACGTCACTGCTGAGCAGGGAAATACTCAGGATCAGCGCATCAGGAGATTCGGCTGAGTTGAGCCGCTCTGTCAGCCCTTTTAAGGACGACACCCCCTCGCTTTGTGCACCCCAGTGATCGAGGGTGTTGATCAGGAAGTAGCGGGACACCTCGTGCGGCTCGGCCACCACAATTTTGCAGTCTTTCAGGCTGTCGCCCGTGAGGGCCGATTGCGCAAAACTGTCCAGCTGGGCCTTGATCGTGAACCAGAAGGTTGAGCCTTCGCCCGGCGTGCTTTCGAAATTGATTTCACCGTGCATCTGTTCGATCAGATGACGGGAAATGACCAGGCCCAGACCGGTGCCACCAAATTGTCGGGTGGTGGACGGGTCACCCTGACTAAAGGCCCGGAACAAATCAGCACGCGCAGAATCCGAAAGTCCTATGCCGGTGTCAGTCACACTGATGCGAATCACTGCATGACGATCGGTCTGGTTCTCCAGCATGCAGCGCACGATGACTTCACCCGAGGGCGTGAACTTGATGGCGTTGTTGACCAGGTTGGTGAGGATTTGCTTCAGTCGAAGTGGATCGCCCATCAGGTGGCGGGGCACATCGTCGTAGATGAAAGCCACCTGCTCCAGGTTTTTTTCTTCGGCGAGTGGTGCCAGCATGTTGAGGACATCAAAGATGACTTCCTCAATGTCGAGCGGTGTGTGATCCAGTACCAGCTTGCCCGCTTCGATCTTAGACAGGTCAAGCACATCATTGATGATGGCCAGCAGGCTGTCCGATGATTTCTGAATGGTACGGACATAGTCCAGCTGGCGCGGAGAGAGCTGGGTCTTTTGCAACAATTTGGCAAAGCCCATGATGCCGTTCAGTGGTGTACGGATCTCATGCGAAATGTTTGCCAGGAATTCGGATTTGATGCGATTACCTTCCACGGCCTCCTTTCGTGCCAGCGTCAGTTCGATATTCTGTACTTCCATGGCCTCCATGGTTTCGTGCAGATCCTCGTTGGCCTGCACCATCGAGCTTTTCAGTTCCTCGGTGTCACTGCTGATGCGATCCAGCAGGGCATTGATTTCCATTTGCAGTTCAACAAGATCCCCTTTGGCCTGTGTGTCCAGCCGGTAGCCGAGGTGGGCGCTGTCAATGCGGGTGAGGGTGTCCGCCATTTCCCCGATGGGGGCCAGCCAGCGTCGCAGGGTGCGCGTCAGGATGATGCCCAGCAGGCCCAGTGCGGCCAGTCCTGCCAGCAGGATCGTCAGCAGGGATTCGTATTTGAGGATGGTGAGTTGCTTGGTGCTGAACTCCAGCATGACCCATGCCTTGGCCGGCTTGCCGCCGGTGCCCGGAATTGTGCGGGCAAGCGGCTGCAGATACAGCCATGTCTCATCACCCAGATACCGCTCGACGCTGGCGTCCGGGCGCAGGATCTGGCTGCCCGTCAACGGGCGTGATTGTGGGCCACTGTGCAGCAGGCTTTGCCCCTCGGCATCCAGCAGGCTCAGGGAGCGCAGCTCTGGCTCCTCAAGTGCTTCAGTGGCCAGTTGCTGCAGCTGTTCGGTGGTCGGGGACCTGAGCTGGTTGAAGGCATACGCGTATTTGGTCAGGAGCAGGCGAGCGCGTTCGTCCTGAATGGATTCCAGATCATTGATACGGCTCAGCACCACCGCCACCCCGACACTGAAAATCAGCAGGGCAGTGGGTGCCAGCACCAGGGCAATCAGGCGGCTTTGCAGGCTCCAGGGCTTCATGGGGCATCCCTTGTCATTATCACCAGTGACTATAACGGGACTTGGGGCATTCTGTCCCGGGTTGGCCCGGTTGTTCCGGGGATCAGGTCGGCAGGTCGCCCCGGGCGGCATCATCCCGTACAATCGCCGGCCTGTTCAGAGGTGATCATGCCCACCGTTATCTATCCCACTATCGCCGATACGGTCGGCAATACTCCCCTGGTGCGCCTGCAGCGCCTGCCGGGGCATACGACCAATACCGTGCTGGTCAAGCTTGAGGGCAACAACCCGGCCGGCTCGGTCAAGGATCGTCCTGCGCTCAGCATGATCACCCATGCCGAGCAGCGTGGCCTGATCACGCCAGGCGATACGCTGATCGAGGCCACCAGCGGCAATACCGGGATCGCCCTGGCCATGGCCGCTGCCATCAAGGGTTACCGCATGATCCTCATCATGCCGGCCAACCAGAGCCAGGAGCGTCGCGATGCCATGGCCGCCTATGGCGCCGAGCTGATCTCGGTCACCCAGTCCGACGGCATGGAAGGTGCACGTGATCTCGCCATGAAGATGCAGTCCGAAGGTAAAGGGGTGGTGCTCAACCAGTTCGGCAATACCGACAACCCGCTCGCGCATTATGAAACCACCGGCCCGGAGCTCTGGCAGCAGACGCAGGGCACGATTACCCATTTCATCAGCTCCATGGGCACCACCGGCACCATCATGGGGTGCTCGCGGTACCTGAAGGAGCAGAACCCGGATATCCGCATCATTGGTTTGCAGCCTTCTGACGGTTCCCAGATTGCCGGCATCCGGCGCTGGCCCGAAGAATACCTGCCCACCATTTTTGAGCGTGATCGTGTTGATGAAGTGGTGGATGTGCAGCAGAAAGATGCTGAAGACACCACACGTCGCCTGGCGCGCGAGGAAGGGATTTTCTGTGGGGTGTCGTCCGGTGGTTCGGTATGGGCGGCGCTTGAGCTGTCGAAACGTCTTGAGCATGCCGTGATTGTCGCCATCATCTGTGATCGCGGCGATCGCTATCTTTCGACCGGCATTTTTACCGCCAAGTGACCTGATGTGCAAAAGCGGCCCCACATCCCCACCAAACAGGGACGACCGGAAAAAGCATGAACAACATTTTCGTTTTTGACATTGAAACCGTTCCCGATATCGAAGGCGCGCAGCGTATTTACGGGCTTGACGGTCTTGATGACAAAGACACTGCCAATGCGCTGTTTACGATTCGTCGGCAGGAAACCGGCGGATCGGATTTCCTGCGGCACCATTTGCAGCGGGTGGTCTGCATTTCCGTGGCCCTGCGCACCCGGGAGGGGCTCAAAGTCTGGTCGCTGGGTGACGAGTCGTCGGATGAGAAAGACATCATTACCCGTTTCTTTACCGGGGTAGAGCGCTATCTGCCGACGCTGGTGTCATGGAACGGTGGCGGCTTCGATCTTCCTGTATTGCATTACCGTGCCCTCAAGCATGGTATTGCCGCACCACGTTATTGGGATCAGGGCGAAGACGACCGCGAATTCAAGTTCAATAACTACATCAGCCGTTTTCATTCACGCCACACCGACCTGATGGACGTGGTTGCCGGCTATCAGGCGCGGGCTGTTCAGCCGCTGGACCAGATTGCGAGCCTCCTCGGGTTTCCCGGCAAGATGGGGATGAGTGGCGCCAGGGTGTGGGATGCTTATCTGGATGGCGATATCACCGGTATTCGCAATTACTGTGAAACGGATGTGCTGAATACCTGGCTGGTCTACCTG
>CAYGBB010000071.1:0-8344 GCA_964347985.1 uncultured Moraxellaceae bacterium | reverse complement strand
TCCACATGGACACGTCTTTCGACATGTTCACTTCCTGCGGCATCCAGTGGTTGGCACAGCCGTCCAGATATTTTTGCCAGGCCCACTCGTACTTGAACGGCACCAGCTGGTTGAGGTCGGCACGACAGTTGATCATGCGCTTGTCATCAACCTGCACCCGGGCGGCACCCATCTCCAGCTCCTCAAGGCCGGGAGCGACATCCAGTCGAGCGAGTGCGGCCGCGGCACGCTCAATTGCTGAGGTATCAGCGTTGTATTGCGCCTCTTCTTCACGGACCTGCTTCAGGGCTGCGGCGATGACGGCGGGGTTGGGTTGTCCTCCGGTGTAGCTATGGGCCAGATCGGCCCCAGCAGGGACAGTGATAGCTGCGGCTGGCGCAGCAGATACCATTGCTGGTGCCGACGGAGCTGTTGCGCGTGCAGGTGCTTGCGCAACTCCTGCCGCCGTAACCGGTGTTTTTTCAACAGGTTTCTCGTCCGCATCGAAGTCATCCCAGGAAATCATTAGTGTGCATCCTTCAAAACAAAAAGTGGTGCGGATTCGTGATGCGACCCGAGGGGCATCACGAACCTGGCCGGATTACTGGCAGGCTTCGCAATCCGGATTGTCGATGCTGCAGGCCTTGGGCACAGGGGCCGCTTCAACCAGTTCCGATCCCGTGTTCTTGACGGCATTCAGTGCGCCATCGGAGATCGTGGACTTTTCGGCGGAGGTGGCGCCCATGGCACGCAGGTAGTAAGTGGTCTTGAGGCCGCGATACCACGCCATGCGATAGGTTATGTCCAGTTTTTTGCCGGAGGCCTGATTGATATACAGGTTCAGTGACTGGGCCTGGTCAATCCATTTCTGGCGACGCGAAGCAGCTTCCACCAGCCACTTTGGCTCGATTTCAAAGGCAGTGGCAAACAGGGCCTTCAGGTCCTCCGGCAAGCGGTCAATCTTCTGCAGCGAGCCGTCAAAATACTTGAGGTCGTTGACCATCACATTGTCCCACAGGCCGCGCACCTTCAGCTCGTTGACCAGATAGGGATTCACTACCGTGAACTCGCCTGAGAGGTTCGATTTCACATAAAGGTTCTGGTAGGTCGGCTCGATTGACTGCGACACACCGCAAATGTTGGAGATGGTTGCAGTGGGTGCAATGGCCATGACATTCGAGTTGCGCATGCCGGTGGTCTGCACCCGGGTACGCAGTTGGCTCCAGTCCAGTGTCTGTGCGGTATTCACCTCCACATAACCATCACCGCGGTTTTCACCAATCAGCTTGATGGAGTCGATTGGCAGAATGCCCTTGCTCCACAATGAGCCTTCATAGGTGGAGTAGCTGCCACGCTCCCGGGCGAGTTCGCAGGAAGCCTCAATGGCGTGATAGCTGATCACTTCCATTGAGGTGTCGGCGAACTGCACTGCGGCATCCGAGGCGTAGGACAGTTTCTGCAGGTAGAGCGCATCCTGGAAGCCCATGATGCCAAGGCCGACCGGACGGTGCTTCAGGTTCGACTTGCGCGCCTGCGGTACAGCGTAATAGTTGATGTCGATGACATTATCCAGCATGCGCACGGCCGTCTTTACGGTGGCCCGGATTTTGGCGACGTCAAGGCCATCAGGGCCGACGTGATTCACCAGGTTGATCGAACCCAGGTTGCACACAGCGATTTCATCGGCGCTGGTATTCAGCGTGATTTCCGTGCACAGATTGGAGGAGTGCACCACGCCTACATGCTGCTGGGGCGAGCGCAGGTTGCACACATCCTTGAAGGTGATCCATGGGTGGCCGGTTTCGAACAGCATCGACAGCATCTTGCGCCACAGGTCCTGGGCGCGCACACGCTTGAACAGTTTGAGCGTGCCGTCACGAGTCATCTGTTCATATTCATTGAAGCGCTTTTCGAAGGCGGCTCCGTAAAGATCGTGCAGATCCGGGGCGTCGGCGGGTGAGAGCAGTGTCCACTCGGCATCATCAAACACGCGCTTCATGAACAGGTCCGGCACCCAGTTGGCCGTGTTCATGTCGTGGGTACGACGACGGTCATCCCCGGTGTTCTTGCGCAACTCCAGAAACTCCTCAACATCCAGGTGCCAGGTTTCCAGATAGGCGCAGACAGCGCCCTTGCGCTTGCCGCCCTGGTTCACGGCCACGGCCGTGTCATTAGCAACTTTCAGGAAAGGCACCACGCCTTGTGACTTGCCGTTGGTCCCCTTGATGTAGGTGCCCAGCGCCCGTACCGGCGTCCAGTCGTTGCCCAGGCCTCCTGCCCATTTCGAGAGCATGGCGTTGTCGCGGATGGCACCGAAAATGCCTTCCAGGTCATCCGGTACCGTGGTCAGGTAGCAACTGGAGAGCTGCGGGCGCAGCGTGCCGGCATTGAACAGCGTCGGTGTCGAGGCCATATAGTCGAATGTCGACATCAGGTTGTAGAACTCGATGGCACGGGCCTCACGATCTTTTTCCTGAATCGACAGGCCCATGGCCACACGCATGAAGAAGACCTGTGGCAGCTCAAAGCGGATGTCATTCGAGTGAATGAAATAGCGGTCGTACAGTGTCTGCAGGCCAAGATAGGTGAACTGGAAATCCCGTTCGGGCCTGAGGGCGGTCCCCAGACGGGTCAGGTCAAACTGGGCCAGCTCCGGTGACAGCAGCTCCAGCTCGATTCCTTTGGCGATATAGCGCTTCAGGGCTTCCGGGTAGTGCAGGGCCATTTCACCCTGGGTGGCCGATGCAGCGATCCCCATGAAGGACAATGCTTCCGCACGCAGGTGGTCCATGAGCAGGCGCGAGGTGACGTAGGTGTAGTTCGGTTCCTGCTCGATCATCACGCGCGCGCACATCACCAGCGTCGTGTTGATGTCGGATTCCTTTACCCCGTCATAGAGGTTCTTCAGGGTTTCCTCGACAATCAGGGTGGCATTGACACCCTCAAGGCCTTCACAGGCATTGTCGACCAACTGCTCCAGGCGGATCAGGTCAAGTGGCCGGCGTGAGCCGTCAGCAGCGGTCACGGTCAGCGATGTCTGTGCCTTCGGTGTCGAACTGTGCCCGGTATCTCGGGCACGGGCACGCTCGTCGCGATAGAGCACATAGGCGCGGGCAATTTTCTGTTCACCGGAGCGCATCAGCGCCAGCTCCACCTGATCCTGGATTTCCTCGATATGAACGGTGCCGCCCGTGGGCATGCGGCGCCTGAAGGTGCTGCTGACCATGGCGGTGAGCTGGGCGACCGTTTCATGGATGCGCGAGCTGGCTGCCGCTGTGCCACCCTCTACTGCAAGAAATGCCTTGGTGATGGCGACGGCAATCTTGCCATCGTCATACGGCACCACAGTGCCATTACGCTTGATCAGGCGCAGGGTGCCGGGAGCGGTAGCCAGAATGTCAGGGTTAATGGCAGGGGCGGTCGGTACTGAGGGGCTGGCGGCACCTGAAAGAATCGTTTCCGTGAGCATGATGCGTCCCGTTGGCTATGTTAATTGTGGTGAATGCAAATAGAGTCGATGCCGACCATGGCTGTCTGGCAGGGAATTCGGGTCGCACGGGATGGATACAAGGCACTACATCTAGGGGTGTCGCATCCCGGCGGTTGGAGCGGTAAGCGGCTCCGGAACTTCCTGTAAACTGTGCGGTCTTCTTCGAATCCCCTCACTTCTGTCCTGTCTTGTTCTTGATTTTTGACTGACTGGAAGGAAGTAAGTCATGGGGATATAACGCAACATATGGTGTTAGCATCTCTCTTGCACTACAAGATAGGCGGTTTTTGGCAGGTGTGCAAGAGAGGGGAAACCGGTCTGGATTGTGGATAAGCTGTGGAAGGCCTGAGTACAATTCCTGGGCTGTGGCAGTGTCGCTGGCACTGACAGCGTATAATCTTGTGGACACAATATGTTGTGTTTCATCGGGTGGGCATGATGGCGCATTTTCATGTGTTACTGTCATGACAAGGGATTGTAGAGGTTTGGTTATCCCTGCTTGGGCTGGCTCCGTCTCCCCCGTATGATCAGTTTCTATCTGCTTGATATGTAAGAAGGAATCCACCCCATGAATCAGACGCCGGAAAAGCTCCCCCGCGTGCTCATTGTCGAGGACGATGATCGTCTTGCCTCGCTGACCCAGGAATACCTGATCCGCAATGGTCTGGAGGTGGGTGTCGAGTCGGATGGCAATCGCGCCATTCGCCGTATTATCGAGGACCAGCCCGACATGGTGGTGCTTGATCTCATGCTGCCCGGCGCGGATGGACTCAGTGTCTGCCGTGAAGTGCGTGCACAGGGCTTCCAGCAACCCATTCTCATGCTGACTGCCCGTACCGAAGACATGGACCAGGTGCTGGGTCTGGAAATGGGTGCTGATGATTATGTCGCCAAACCGGTACAGCCCCGCGTGTTGCTGGCCCGTATTCGTGCCCTGATGCGGCGCTCCGACAAGACCATGGAAGACCTGCCGCAGCGTCTGGATTTTGGCGAGCTCATTATTGATAACGGCGCTCGTGCCGTCATTCTCAACGGCGAGACCATCGAGTTCACCAGTGCCGAGTACGACCTGCTCTGGCTGCTGGCCTCCAATGCCGGCCGCATTCTTTCCCGTGAAGACATTTTCGAGCGTCTGCGCGGCATTGAGTACGACGGCCAGGATCGCTCCATTGATGTGCGCATTTCCCGCATTCGCCCCAAGATCGGTGACGATCCTGAAAACCCGCGTCGCATCAAGACAGTGCGCAGCAAGGGCTATCTGTTTGTGAAGGAATCTTCCTGATTTTCTGACCTCGGCTTGCCCGGGACAAGGCCTGATGCCCAGCAGCATATTCATCCGAATCTATGGCGGTATCCTGCTGGTCATCACGGCGGTGGCGCTGTGCGCCTATTTTTTTGTGCAGTCCGTGAATAACCAGCGGGCAATTGCCTACCGCGAGGGTATGGCCACAGGAGTTTTTCGACTGATCGCCCTCGGCGTGTCACGCAAGGAGGGTGATGCCCGCCTGACCTGGCTGGCCGAGGCGGGCAAGCTGATGGATTCACCGCTCGCGGTTGTGCCGCCGGATCGCGAGCAGTTCAATGATGATGAGCTGGAACGTCTGGGGCAGGGGCGTGCCATTGTGCGCCTGTACGAAGAAAAGAATTTTGCCGACATCTATTCCCGTATTCCTGGCGCCAGCGAACAATACCTCAAGACGCGCATGGTCAAGGTATCCGAACAGCAGGCCAAGGCCATGGCGGTGTTTTTTCTGGAGGAACTGGAGCAGTACCCGGGGCGCGAAGAACGGCGCATCCAGGAGCTGCAGCGTTATTTCAGTTATCCGGTGAATATCATGCTGCTGGCCAAGGCCGGGCTGGACAGGGATCAGCAGGCGCGCATCCGCCGCAATGAAGTGGTGCTGGTGCTGAAGGAAGGCGCAGGGACCCGCAACTCTTCTGTGCGCATTGTCGCTCCGCTGCCGGATGGCGAGCGCGTGCTGGTGCTGGGCCCCATGTTCCTGTTTGACTGGATGCCGGTGCAACTGGTCATCATGGTGGCGCTGGCGGCATTGGGCATGATCACTATTGCCGCCTATTTCATCATTCATCCCCTGGAGCGCAAGCTCAACAAAATGGAGCTGGCCGTGCGCCGCATCCGTGGCGGTGATCTCAGTGCGCGCGCTCAGGTGCAGGGCTCTGATGAAATCAGTCAGCTGGCGCATGCCTTCAATGGCATGGCAGAACATATCCAGCGCTTGATCGATTCGCAGCGTGAAATGACCCGGGCGGTATCACACGAGTTGCGCACTCCCGTGGCGCGCCTGCGTTTTGGCATGGAGATGCTGGCGGATACGGATGACATCGATCAGCGCCATGACCAGTTGCAGTTGCTGGATCAGGATGTCGAGCAGCTCAACCAGCTCATTGATGAAATTCTCACCTACGCCAAGCTGGAACAGGGTACGCCATCACTCAATTTTGAGACCTTTGAGCTTGGAGGATTGCTGGAGCGGGTGCGGCAAGAAACACAGGCACTCAATACCGGCCATTCGATCGAGATTGATGCAAGCGGAACGGACGTTCGTATCGAGGCAGAGCAGCGCTACCTGCACCGTGTCGTGCAGAATCTGGTTGGCAATGCCGTACGCTATGCCCGTTCACAGGTACGGCTGAGCGGCGGCATCAAGGGCAACTGGGCCTGGGTATGCGTTGAAGACGATGGTCCCGGCATTCCCGAGAAGGACAGGGTTCGCATCTTTGAGCCATTTTCCCGGCTGGATGATAGCCGTACCCGTTCCTCGGGTGGTTACGGTCTGGGACTGTCAATTGTCCAGCGCATCGCCTTCTGGCATGGCGGCAGTGTGGAGGTTGGTCAAAGTCCGGACCTCAAGGGGGCTCGCTTCACCTTTCGCTGGCCTGTCAGGCAAGCCCTGCGGAATGCCCGTCCGGACAGCAAGGCGGCCCGGGCAGCCCGATAACAGGCTGTAACAGGAGGCGCACAACGCCGCAACAGACCGGCCAACAGGCCACAGGCATGATGAATCCAATGAAGCGGTGCTTCTGAGTCGGACTCCTCGATTAGCATTTTTTGGTTTACCCCTTTTAAGCCCGCATGACGCGGGCTTTTTTTTGCCCCCATATTGGAGGGGCCCCTGTTGCACGAACATTCAAGTGATTGCCCTCACTGCAATCTGATACGGGGCATTGACAACCATTGCATTAACGATAATCATTCTCATGTTGGCTGCGTGTGAGGCTGGTTGATCATGTATGTATGCGTATGTCGTGCCGTAACAGATGGCGATATTGAGAATGCAGTGCAGCAGGGGTGCTGCACCATGCGGGATTTACGCAATGAGCTGGGCGTAGCGACCCAGTGTGGACGTTGCGCCCTGACTGCCAAGGAGATTCTCAATAACGCACTCGAAGAGCAGGCGCGCGACATTCCTGGTGTCGCCTGACCGGTTCTTTCTGCTCCGGTGTTGGTGCCGACACTCCCATTCGTGTCCTTATCCCTCTTGGTTGTCTTCCCTTCTGCTAAGCTGGCTGAAGCCTTTACATCATCAGGGAGAATGGGCCATGAAAGGTGATACTCAGGTTATCGCGTACCTCAACAAGTGCCTGGTCAACGAGTTGACCGCCATCAACCAGTACTTTCTGCATGCCCGCATGTTCAAGAACTGGGGGCTCACCAAGCTCAATGAGCACGAATACAATGAGTCCATTGATGAGATGAAGCATGCCGATCTGCTGATTGAGCGCATCCTTTTTCTGGAGGGGTTACCCAATCTGCAGGATCTGAACAAGATCCTGATCGGTGAAAATGTTGAGGAAATGCTCAGGTGTGATCTGAAGCTGGAATTGCAGGCTCATCCCGACCTCAAGGTGGCAATTGCGCATTGTGAGCAGGTGGGGGATTACGGCTCCCGTGATTTGTTCGAGACCATTCTGGCCAGCGAGGAAGAACATATTGACTGGCTGGAAACCCAGCTGGAGCTGATTACGCGCATCGGGCTGCAGAACTATCAGCAATCCATGATGTAGGCCGGTATTGTCCGGGGCCTGTTTGTGCGACTTTGGCTATTCAGTGTGTGCGAGATGTCTTACGGGGCGTGTGCGCTTTTAGAGCAATCTGGTGTGCAAGAAGCTTGGCATAAACTGGAATTATTATTATAACTTATTGATTTATTTGGTTATTTTATTTTCGTTTTGAACGGGGTGACGCGATTTCTTGATACTGCCCCCTTGAGCTGAGCGAGCAAAAGCCTAGTATTCAAATTGTCGCAGGGCAGCGACAAGGAAAAGGAAAGTGACCAGGATGGTCCTCCCAGGGAACAGGGGCACATGGAGGTAGCGGGTCATCAGGCAGGGAGCCAGAGATCTGAGACGAGGGGCGGTTTCCGCCCCTTTTTAATTTCCGGCTGTTGCAGGATAGAGCAACAGCCCAATAAAAAAGGCAGCCATCCGGGCTGCCTTTTTTATGTCTCAATGTCGGTGGCGAAGTTCCAGCGCTCTTGCCTCAGCGTTCGAGGAGGGGGCGCTTGTTGGGTTTGCCATCCCATTCTTTGGCATCAGCCGGAGCATCACCCTTTTCAGTGATGTTCGGCCAGATTTCGGCCAGTTCGGCATTGAGCTTGGTGAAATCCTTCTGGTCTGCCGGCACTTCGTCTTCAGAGAAGATCGCATTCGCCGGGCACTCCGGTTCGCAGAGCGCGCAATCGATGCACTCATCCGGGTGAATGACGAGAAAGTTAGGGCCTTCGTAGAAGCAGTCCACCGGGCAGACTTCAACGCAATCCTGGTACTTGCACTTGATACAGTTTTCGGTGACGACAAAGGTCATGCTTATCTACCTCGGGTGGTGCTGAAAGCGGCGGCTAGTCTACTGCCTGT
>CAYGBB010000070.1:3932-8355 GCA_964347985.1 uncultured Moraxellaceae bacterium | reverse complement strand
ATGCGACGCAAAGCAGCCACACCAGCGTGGCAAGACCGCGCAGAAATGACCCTCGAAGTTTCATCGCCTTATTCATCGGCAGACCAGCATGCTGCCCTTCGGCCGTTCCTGAAGCACCATCTGTTCCGCGGGCTTCTGCAGGGTGGTATTGGCTACCGTTACGATCTGGATCACCGGTGCAACGGAGGCCGCCGGTTCGCTCGCCGTGGTGTCGGTGCTGCTGCCCGTCGTTGTGATCGCCGTGGTGGTGGTCGTGGTCGTGCTTGCATCCGTGCTGGTGGTGGACGTGGTGGTTGGCGATGTTGTAGTGGTCGTGGCGGAAGACGTTGCCGCCTGGATCGCAGTGGCCGTATCGGTCAAGGTGCTGGTGGTGCTCGTGGTACTGGTTGCCGTGCTGGTCGTCGGCGCCGGGCTGATGGTAAGCGCAGTGGCGTTAGCCGCCGCCTGGGTCAGCAGGTAGTTGGTCGTGGCCAGGGTCAGGCCGCTGCCGTCGATGGCGTACTGACCACCCGGGCTGGTGACCGTGGCCGTGGAACTGAATGTCGCCGTGCCGGTGGTGACGGTTGCCAGCGTATCGCTGAGCGTGAAGCCGGAGACCGTGCCGGTGAAAGCCGGGTTGGCTGCACCGTAGGCGCGGCTGGCCGGGGTGGCGACGTAATTGAGGATGGCCGGATTGATGGTGAGGTTGCCGTCGATGTAGCTGAAGCTGTAATTGGTCGCCGTCCCGCCAGCGCCGACTATTGCGTAGCTGCCGACGTTGCTGGTCGTCAAGGCCGCCGTGCCGTAGCCGGGCTGGGCGGTGAACACGCTGGCCGTCTCGCCGTTCTTGAGGCCGGCGATGGTGCCGGTGAAGGCCGGGTTGGCATCGCCGTAGAAGCGGCTGCTGTTGGCGGCGGTGACGGTGAGGGGAGTTTGGGTGATGCCGAGGCTGCCATTGACATAGCTGAAGCTGTAGTTCGTTGCCGTGCCACCAGCGCCGACTATTGCGTAGCTGCCGACGTTACTAGTGGCCAGGGCCGCCGTGCTGTAGCCGGGCTGTGCGGTGAGGACCGTGCCAGTCTCACTGTTCTTGAAGCCGGTGATGCTGCCGGTGAATGTTGGGTTGGCGTCGCCGTAGAGGCGACTGTTGTTGGCGGCAGTGACGGTAAGCGGCGCCAAGGTGATGGCGAGGCTGCCGTTGACATAGGCCAATGTGTAGTTGCTGCCGGCGTTGCCCCCACTGACGATGATCGGCGTGCTGCCCACATTGGTGGTGGCAATGGCCGCAGTGGCAAGTGTCGGCGCCGTGCCGATGACGCTGGCGGTGTCCGTCAGTTTGAAGCCGGAGGACGTATAGGTCAGCGCCGGATTGGCATCGCCATAGACACGACTCTGGTTGTTCGCCGTGAGAGTCAGGGTCGCTGGATTGATGCTGAAATTGTTGCCGGTATAGGCGAGCGTGTAGTTGCTGCTGGCGGCGAGACTACCTTGGCTGATTGCATATGGACCGCCGGCAACAGTTTCGCCGGAAACGCGAGTAAGCGCCCCTGTGAGGGTATTGCCATTGACGAGACCGGTACCGGTGGAGGTAGCGCCGATGGCGTACGTAAGGGCCGGGTCGGCATCACCGTAGTCCTTGCTCTGGGCGTTGGCCGTGATCGTCAATGGGCGTTGAGTGACGGTATAGGCGTAGCCGCTACCCGTGGTGAAGCCATAGCCCGATGTACTGGTCAGCACGCCGCTATTGCTCACGGTAAGGCTGCCAGCATTTGTCGTGGAAGTCGGCGCAGTGAACACGCGCGTCCCACTGAGGCCGATATTGCCGGCGTTATCCTCGCTGTCGGCAAAGGTTCCGGTCAGGGTATAAGCCCATACGGCCGTGGGCGTATCGCCATAGACGCTGCTGGCGCTGCCCGAGGCGAGCGCGGTGTCGACCGCGAGAGTGCCTGCCGCCGATGCGTAGATAAAGCCGTTGCCGCTTTCCGCCGGGCTGGCATAGCTACCGTAGGTGGCGCCGTAATGGCGGAAGCTGGAGGTGAGGCCGTTCTTGGTCACGCTCGACGGACTGGCGGCATAGACCAGCCAGCGGCCACCACTTCCAGCCGACAAGGCGCCGACGCCGGCGCTGTTGGTAAACCCGGCAGCGGAATTGACAACGATAGTGCTGCCGGCTGCCGTGGTGGATTGTGCGCCGTTGAGCACCACATCCCCGGCCACCGTCGACAGGGTGATGGCATTGGCCGCGGTAAGGGCGGGCACATTGAGGTTGCCGCTGATCTGGTTGAGCGCGATGCTGCTGAAACCGCTGCCGATGCTGCCGCTGGTGTAGCCGAAACTATTATTCACCGAAAGGCTGCCGGTGCCATTGAGCGTGCCGCTGGAAATGTTGAGCAACTTCAGGTTACTGGCCCCGTTGAGTGTCAGCGTGCCTCCGGCAACATTCGCTTGACCCGTGCTGCTGCCGTTCAGGAAACTGCTTAACGTCGTGGTGCCTGTTCCGGATGTGGTCAGCACGCCGCCCAGGCTCGTCGTACCAAGCACTGTCAGCGATCCGCCCGATACGTCCAGCGAGTTTCCGCTGTTGATGGCGAGTGTTTTCACCGTATCGGTTCCGCTTGCGTGGCTGACAGCAAAGCCGGTGCTGATGAGGACGTTGTCGCTCGATCCGGGCAAGGCGGAGTCCGACCAGTTGCCAGCCGTTTCCCAAGTGAGTCCACCGATGGCATTGGTAAATGCCTTCGCGTTGCCGGAATAGATAAGGCGTGCCGCTTCACCCGTTGCCAAGCCGTAGCCGGTGGCAAAGCCGAACGGCACATTCTCTGCGGAAAAAACGCCGGACTTTGTTCCACTCGCCGTCAGGAAGGGCACGAAATCGGCGCTGGCGGGAAGATAGCCATTGATCGTACTCGCACTCACCGTGCCACCGATCGTGACATTGCCGGTCACTACCAGCTTATCGGATTGCCCTTCCGTAATGCCGCCGAGATCGAGGGCCAGAGTACCCGTCGAACCGAGCGCCAGATTGCCGGTGATCGACAGGGTGTCGGCAGTGCCGGTCCCGGCTGGCGCGATGGTGCCGTTGTTGGTGATGGTGTTGCCGGCGCCGACGTTGATGGCGCCGGTGCCGCGCAAGGTGCCGGCGTTGGTGAAAGCTCCAGTGCGTTGCAGGGTTGCGCCGGTGGAGATGTCGATGATGCCGGCGTTGGTAAAGGTGGGGATGGTGGTGAGGTTGAGATTGGCGGTACCTGATTGAACCTGGACCAACCCATTATTGGCGAGATTGAAATTGCCGGAAGCATCTCTAGTAGAGAAATATTGGCCCAGTATCAACACACCGACACCCGCGCTCTTTCTGAGCGTTCCGCCAACGTTGTTGGTAAAGTTTGTGGTGACGCTTGTGTAATCGACGAAGGCCGAAGAGTTATTGCCCCAGAGCAAGTCGCCCTGTACGTCGAACAAGCCGTTGTTGGTGACTGTGCCATTACCCATCACCCCGACCTGACCCACACTCCAGTTCACCGTGCCGTTGTTGATCAGCGTACTCGAACCGAACTTCTTGATGCCACCATTCATCGTCAATGTCGCGCCACTCGCCACCGTGAGCGAACCGGTACCCGTCAGCGTGCCGCCACTCCAGGTGCCGGCCCCGGTGAGCGTCGTGGCTCCGCTTCCCTGCCATGTGCCTCCAGACAAACTCAGCGTGCCGGTATTCATCGCCGCATTGATATTGGCCGTGCCGCCGGAGACATTAAACCCGCCTGCCGTCAGCGCCGAATTGATGGTGGCTGTGCCCGATGCCAGGCTGACCGTGCCGGGCGTTGCACCGGCGCCGGCATTCGCAGCAATCGTGCCACCATTGGCGTTCAGCGTGGTGGTGGTGAGGTTGATGGTCTCGCTGAGCACGCCGTCCGTGTTGGCATTGAACACCATGTTCAGCTTGTTCAACGTGGATGTAATGTCACCGCTAACGTTGACATTGCCGGTCGCGTTTAGCGTAGCCGTGGCATCCAACCCCGCTGTCTTGCTGATACCGATGCCGGCAATCGTGAGATCGCCGCCATTGGCCGTGAGAGTAATGTTGTGTGTTGCGCCCAGTGTCGCCAGGTTACCGATGGTGAACGCGCCAGCCTTGGTTAGCGACAGGTCGTAGAAGGTGTTGGCCAGCGTGCCAGCGGTGAAGTTAAAGTCGTTGGTGACACTCAGATTACCTGTGCCCGTGAGCGATCCGGCTGCGAGCGTCAGCTTGCCCGCCGTCAGGTTGTTGGCTCCGGCAGCAACGGTTGCACCGGTAATGCCCAGCGTGCCAGCTCCGGTTACCGTCAGCGGAGTGTTGAATGTGACGTTGCCCAGGTTCAGGTTCAACGAACCGCTCTGGATGTCAATCGCGCCCCCATTATTGGCGAGATTGAAATTGCCGGAAGCATCTCTAGTAGAGAAATATTGG
>CAYGBB010000070.1:0-3832 GCA_964347985.1 uncultured Moraxellaceae bacterium | reverse complement strand
TCTTGATGCCACCATTCATCGTCAATGTCGCGCCACTCGCCACCGTGAGCGAACCCGTCCCCGTCAGCGTGCCGCCACTCCAGGTGCCAGCCCCCGATAGGGCCATCGCGCCACTGCCCTGTAGCGTGCCGCCGGAGAGATTCAATGACCCAATAGTCATCGCTGAATCAATCGTCGCCGTGCCCGACGAGAGGTTCACGGTCTTCCCCTCCGCGCTGATTGTGCCGCCGTTGGCGTTGAGTGTCGTCGTGCCCAGCACCACCGCGCCCGCTCCACTCACATCCGAATCCGAGTTGAACACCAGGTTCAGTTGCCCGATGGTCGAGGTGATGCTGGCGTTCAGGTTGATGTTGTTGTGGGCATTGAGTGTCAGCGTCGCATCCGTGCCCGCCGTCTTGCTGATCGCGCTGGCGACGGTGATGTCGCCGGCTTGAGCGTTGGTGCCGCCGGTGCCGGTGGTGATGATGACGCTGGTACCGGCATTCAGCGCCGTCTGGATCGTCCCGGTGGTAACAATGGAGCTATCGTTGGTGCTGGTGAAACTTGGATTGCCGCTGATGTTGGTGTCGGGACCGGTTGCCTGGATGGTGATGTTGTTGGGATCGAGCAGCCAGGTGCCGGCGCGGCCTTGAGGCGCGGAAGCGTCAGCGGCGCGTGTGACGTCGAGGAACTGTTTGCCGGAGGTTTCAATGAATCCACCGTTGCCACCTGCCGCCCCACCCTTGGCCTCGATACTGCCATAGACGCGCGCGGTGTCGTCGGCCCAGACGATCACCGTCCCACCATCGCCGACTTTTGTGGCGTTGGCCTTGATGGTGGTCTCTAGCCCGATGTAGGTGAAGCGGGCATTCTGGATATCCGGGTTCTTGCCCTGGTAGTCGCCGCCGACGAGGATGGTGCCGCCGCCAGTGGCGCCGGAGGCATCGATGCTGCCGGTGCCCGTGACGGCTACTTCGTTGCCGAGCATGCGTACCGTGCCGCCCTTGCCGGTGGCGCTGGTGGCATCGAGCGTGCCGGCGTTCAGCACGCGGCTGCCTTCGAGCACGATCTCGCCGCCCTGCATCGTCAGCCCCGTGGCGCGGATGATGCCGGTGTTGTTCACGATGCGATCCAGCGCTTCCCTCGCCTGCCCGGTGGTGAGCGCAACCTGGGCGCCCGCAATACTTCCGCTGTTTTCGATGCGGGCTTTCAGACCGGCATCTTCAACACGCGCGCGAATCAGGCCGTCGCTGGTGAGGTCGACGGCGACGGTATTACCGGCGGCGAGCGTGACGGTGGTGGCGATGATCTGCCCGGCGTTCTGGACGTCATTGCCGATCAGCGCCGCGCTGCCCAGTGCGTTGATGATGCCTTCGTTGCGGATGCTGCCGCTGCCTGAATTCGTGAACCGGTAGTTGCCGGCCATGAAGTCATCGTTGCTGATGGCCATGGTCGTGGCGAGGATGCCGCCGACGTTGACCTGACTACCCCGGGCAAAGAGCATGCCGTTGGGGTTGCTGAAGAAGACCTGACCGTTGGCGTTGAGCTTGCCGTAGATCTGGCTGGCTTCGTTGCCGACGATGCGGTTGAGGGCGACGGCGCTGCTGCCCGGCTGCACGAAATTGACGGTGGCGGTGGCGCCGATGTTGAAGCTCTGCCAGTCGAGCGCGGCACGCTGGCTGCTCTGCTGCACGGTGAGGACGCTGGTGGTCTGGCTGATGCTGGCACTGCCGGCGACGACCTTGCCCCCCGTGGGCAAGGCGTTGACGTCGAGGGCATGGGCCGGGACGCCAATGAGCGCGAGCGAGGCGGCGAGAATGTGTTTCGCGCGGAGATTTTTCAGGCCATCCCGAAAAAGTCGGCGCTGGCAGGACGGCGACGGTCCTGCTGTTGCGCTGCCGCGCTTGCCGCGTCCCCTGACGTTTTCAGCGACAGCCACCCAGGCACGGGTGAGGTCGTTCCAGACGAGGCGGTAGATGTGGTTCAAGCGGTGCCTCTGGAGACCATCCCACTGGGGGATGCGCCAGCGGGTGTTGCTTCGCCAGGTAACTGAGCGACGGGGAGATTCATCAGTTCGGCGGTCAGTCGCTCTATTGCACTGGTCATGATCTCCCCTTTTTCACTATGCCAAAACGCTTGCTTTTATATGGTTGTAGCGGGACGACTCTATTCGATTCGCCGCTGCATTTCTGTGTGTAACCACACAGGCCGAATGTGACAAATTCACGTTTTGTCATGGACGGCAAGAAGGGCTTCGTCGACATCGTCAGCGATCCGGAAGCGCCTTGTGCACAACAACACGCTTGCTTTCGATGGAGATATAGCCGCAGTTGGCGAGATCGGTCAGGAGGCGGCTGACCATTTCGCGCGAGGCGCCGATGCGCATGGCGATTTCCTGCTGGGTCAGGCGTTCGGTGGCGAGGCTGCCGTCCTCGCGCTTGACGGCCTGTTCGTCGATGAATTTCAGCAGGCGGCAATACACGCTCATGAGCGCCAGGTTGCGCACGCTGTCCGAGAGACTGCGCACCTTGCGAATCAGGCGCCCGATCAAATTGCAAGCGAAATCGGGGTGATGTTCGATCAGGGCCTTGACCTCGACCTTGGGGATGACGAAGCAGCGGCAGGCATCCTGCACCATGATGGAGGCGGTGCGCGGTCCGCCATCCAGCGCGACTTCGCCGAAATAGTCGCCGGGGCCGATCTCGCTCAATACGAACTCCTTGCCGCTCTCGTCGCTCATGAACACCTTGACCCGGCCGGACAGGATGACGTAGAGCGAGTCCGAAAGATCGCCGGCATGGATAACGACGCTACCCTTGGGATAGGCTCGTACCATGCCTTGGGGAATCAGTTCCTTGAGCGCGTTCTCGTCGATCTCCAGAAAGGGGACGAGGTTTTGGTTTTTTTGATTCGTCATGAATTCACCATGACCACCCCAGACTGAACCACACCCGCGGGTTGGCATCGTCGGCCCGGTTGGGCTTCTCATTTCCGGGCCAGGCCACCAGGGTGCTCAGCGTCGCCCCCTTACCTATGACCCAGTCCGCCCCCACGCCCACATCGCTCAGTTGCTTGCGGTTCGTGGTTGCGTTGGACCGGGGCGACTGCGATAGCAGCAAGGCACCCTGATTGGCAAAGGCCGTCAGTGCCAGTTGCGGGGTCGCCTGCCAGCGCAAGGCGCCCTTGATCAGCGAACCACTGTCACCGCTGGACTCGCCACTGGCGTAGCCCGGCAGCGTGGTGGGGCCACCCAGGCTCAGCTTCTCTGATGAATCGAGGTTGTTGCCGGCGAACTGCCAGGAGAGTTGCAGTTGCAGGCTGATCTCCGGGGTCAGGGTCTGCTGGCGCTGCAGGGTAACGTTGGTCTTGGCGAAGTCGCCACGCGCCCCGGGGCCGGTGGGCGGGGCGTCATCAATGGCAGCCTGCCGCCCCAGGCCGAGAGTGCCCACGCGCAGCGCCAGATCGGCGCGACTGGTACCTCCACCCATGAAGTCGTCGAGCCAGTCGGCGCTGACGCTGAGGGTCAGGCCGTTGCTTTGCTTGTCGAGTAGCTTTCTGGTGGCGTTGAATTTATCGACAAGCTTGTTCTCGTCGTATTCGATCTGGCCTTTGACGTTGGTGGTGCGGCTGCGGATGAATGGGTAGGCCACGCCCAGCCGCAGAGAGTCGGCGCTTCCGCTGGCTTCAAGGGCGCGGAAGGCGCCGCCGAGGCTGTATTCGGCACGCGAAGCGTGGGTGGTGAGGCGCCAGCCGTTGCCGCCGATGGGGAACTCGCCGCGCAGGCTGTAGCTGGTGAGCTTGCCGGTATCGCTGCCCATGAGACTGGCGCTGATGCGTTCACCCAGGTTGAAGA
>CAYGBB010000069.1:0-8445 GCA_964347985.1 uncultured Moraxellaceae bacterium | reverse complement strand
CGCAGCGTGGCCGGATACTTCACGCCAGGGCGGGCCCACAGCGTCACGTCTGCCTTGCCGATCCGCGCCAGTGCCGTGCGGTCTTCCGGAAACTCCACGGCAATCTCGCGCACGCCATCCTGTGCCAGCGTCAGCACCGGCTGCCCTGCCGCCACCACTTCGCCTACGGCCGCCTGGACACTGGTGATGACGCCATCGGCATCGGCATGCAACACGGCATCATCCAGGCGGTTTCCCTCCAGCGACGCCCCGCTCTGTACGCCTGCCAGCCGGGCCTCTGCCGCTGCCGCCGCCACGCGCTTGCGCTCCAGATCCAGCTCCGAGACAAAGTTCTTGCCGCGCAACTCCTGGTAGCGCCGGTATTCGGCCTGCGCCACATCCAGATCGGCCTGGGCGGCCGCCACCTGCGACTGTGCTGCCGACTGTGCCAGCGCGTAATCACGCGGGTCCAGCCGCGCCAGCGCCTGCCCCTTGCGCACCCGCTGGCCCGCCTCTACATGGCGCGCCACAATCTTGCCGCTCACGCGAAAGCCCAGCGCGGACTCGGTTCGTGCCCGTACCTCGCCCGCCAGCTCCATGCTGCCTTTCACCGAAGCGACACCAATGGTGACCAGTTTTACCGGACGCGGTTTTTCTTCCGGTACCGGGGCCTTGTCACAGGCAGATAACAGCAGGGCCGAACCCAGAACCAGGGGCAGCGCAACGATACGGGAACGGGCCTTCATGCCTTGTCTCCAGAGCCGGATTGCACAGTGTGCAGGGAAGTGTGGGCGAAGCCGTCAAAAAGCGCTGCCGCCATTTCATCGATAAATGCGGAAAGGGTATCGGGGGTGGACAGATGCGGGGCCAGTTCCGCCTGCAATACACCGGGAATGACCAGCGACCGCATGAAGCTCATGACCAGCACATGCCTGGTCGCCGGTGCCAGTGGCCGGAAATGTCCTGCGTTTACCGCCTGGCTGAACAATGCATCCAGCCGGTCCAGGTAAGGGCGCACATAGGTGGTACGCAAGTACTCACAACGTCCGTCATCGCCCTCGCCTTCCCGGAACAGGAACTGCAGGGCGACCGGGTTGGCGACCATGAGCTTGAGTGCCTGCGGCAGGTTCTGGCGCAGGGTATGTGCGGCATCGCCCTGCCGCGCCAGCGCCTCCAGCTTGTTGACCAGCTCTGCCACCATCGGCTGGAACACGCTGTCTGCCGCCTCCTGCCAGAGCTGCTGTTTGCTGCCGAAATGATGGTGCAGCAGGCTGTCACTCACCCCGCATTCGGTTGCCAGCTGGCGTTGGGACACCCCGTCATAGCCCTGCACGGCGAAGGCCTGAAAGGCCTGCCGCAGAATCTGCTCACGGGCCATCACGCTGTCGGCACGGGCCGGGCGGCCACGGCGGCGCGGGGTGGCAAACGGACACGTCATGCAGGTCGCACCATTTAATTGGTCATTTGGCCAATTAAAGCAAGAGCGGCCCCGTCTGTCACCTGTGCAACGGGAATCAAACCTGCCAGTCGGCCACGGCATTCCTCCGGTCGTCGTCCCGGCCACTGCCATGCCCCGGAATGCAACAGGGGGTTGTCCTTGCGGACAACCCCCTGTTGCAGATAGCGCTGGCAGCAAAGTCATCGATACTGCCTGTCTTCCACTGCGGCTTCACGCAGAGGCGGCTTCCGCGTACTTGTTCACCCCTGTACTGGTCGCCCACTCCTGCCGCTCGGCAGTACCCTCACTGACCACGTTGTAGGCTGACATGTCCATCTTGCGCACGCGCAACACATACTCGAAGCTGAAGCCCGGCCACATGGTGGAGTTGGTGCCATCGGCATTGAGGTACCAGCTCTGGCAACCGGACAACCAGGAACTGTTTTTCATACGGTTCTGGAAGCCCTGGAACTGCGCCTGTACAACGTCCTCCTTCACATCCAGATACTTCAGCTTTTTCTCCAGCAAGGTCCGGGTGTAATTGGCAATGTACTTGTACTGGGCCTCCTGATAGATCAGCACCGAGGTGTGCCCCGGCCCGGAATTCGGCCCCATGGTTAGCAGCATGTTCGGAAACTTGCTCACGTTCATGCCGTAGTAGGCCTTGGCCTGGCCGCCCCAGTAGTCGGCCAGCGACACTCCGCCCAGCCCCTTGATGGCAAAGGGATAGGCCGGCGCACCAATGTCATAGCCGGTGCAGTAGATGATGACATCCACCTTGTGCTCCACGCCGTCATCCGTGCGCACCCCTGTTGCCGTGATCTCCTTGATGCCGTCGGTAATCAACTGCACATTGTCACGCGCAAAGGCCGGGAACCAGTCATCCGACACCAGCGTGCGCTTGCAGCCCACCTTGTAGTCCGGCGTCAGCTTGCGGCGCAGTGCCGGGTCGCTGATGGCCTTGGCGAGGGCGCGCTTGTGCAGCATCTCCCCCACCACCAGCAACTTTGGCGCCCACAGGATGGCCGGCAAGGCAGCTTCCATCGTCCAGTACAGGCCCAGACGCTGGGCCTTCTGCTTCCAGGGATGTTTGGCCCAGTCGCGCTGCACGTCTGCCGTAAAAGTACGATTGAGCTTGGGCAGCACCCAGGACGGCGTGCGCTGGAACACCTTGAGCTCCGCCACCTCAGGCGCCACGTTCGGCACCACCTGAATGGCCGATGCACCCGAGCCGATCACGGCCACCTTCTTGCCGCGCAGATCGATGGAGGCATCCCAGCGGGCCGCGTGGACCGCCTTCCCCTTGAACTTGCTCATGCCCTTGATGTCCGGGTACTTGGGGTGACTCAGCGCCCCCGTGGCCGGCACCAGCACACGGGCCTCGGTAATCTGGCCATCGCTCGTGGTGATGATCCAGCGGCCCCTGGCTTCGTCGAAGGTGGCATCCGTCACCCGCGTCGAGAAGCGTATGAACGGCTTCATCCCGTATTTGTCGGCACAGTGCTCGATATACTGGCGAATATTCTCCTGCCGGGAGAACGCCTCCGGCCAGTTGGGATTGGGCTCAAAGGAATAGCTGTACAGATGTGACGGCACATCACAGGCACAGCCCGGATAGGTATTGGTGCGCCAGGAGCCACCGACACCCTCCTCGCCTTCAAAGATCACAAAATCACGGATGCCGGCATTCTTCAGTTCGATACCGGTACCCAGGCCAGCAAAACCGGCACCAATAATGGCAACATCAGTCTGTTTACGTTTTACGCTCATGACAAACCCCTGTGGTTGACTGGCAATCAGTTGGCACGGATGCCGGAGGGCAAGGCGACCGCCTTCACCGGCTGGAAGCTGGCGACCTGGGCCATCAGGGCCTCGGCCTTGGCCAGATACTCGCGGTTGTCATGCATCCACGGATGGAAGCCCGGACGGAAGAAGTCCAGCCACTCCGGCAGCACACGACGCAACACGCCCGGCTTGCCCGCCACAAAATTCACCAGCCGGCCCCAGCCCTTCAGATCGGTGAGGCCACCACTCTTGCGCACCATCTGCAGCAGGAACGGCACGTACAGGCTCCAGAAAATCACGTTGGCCAGCACAAAGGCGACCGTGCGCTGCGCATAGGCATTGATGCCCTTGCCCATCACCACTTCGTAGGCATCAAAGCAGACGGCCTTGTGCTCGGTTTCCTCGATGGCATGCCACTGCCAGATGGCGGCGTAATGCGGATCGGCACCCTCCAGCAGGTCGGCATCGCGCAGCAGGGTGTCCCCCAGCACCGCAGTCAGGTGCTCCAGCGCCACCGTGACCGCCAGTTGCAGTGAGGGGGGCAGTTTTTTCACGGCCTCCAGCAGGTTCACCACCAGCTTGTCCATCTGCTCGACCGGCAGGCCGGCCTCGACCAGAGCAGCGTTGTATTCCTCGTGCTCGCGGGTGTGAAAGCCTTCCTGGCCAATGAAGGCCGAGATCTGCTCTTTCAGATGAGGGTCGGTAATGCGGTCCCGGTAATTGCGCACGCTCTGGATGAAGAAGCGCTCACCGGCAGGGAAGAAGATCGACAGGGTGTTGTAGAACTGGGTGATGTGCAGGCCAGCCGGGTTCCAGCTGGTCACCTTGCCCTTGGGCAGGCCGAACTTGAGATTGCGACGGATCGGATCAACCTGGATGGTCATGTTAATTCCCCACACTTTGTATGTGATTACGATTACATCGTATGGTGGAATTATTACTTCGTCAACTGTTACATTGATTGATGTAACAAATGCAGGAACTGGCAATTACCGGAACCCTGATAGCAGATCACCGCCAGTTACCCCGGGCCCGCTGTTCCACTGCAGGTCGAAACAGGGGATGACAAAGTGAACAGGCAAATCAGAGCAGATGCCGGCAATGAGGATCTTGAGCCAGATCAAGACAGGGCAAGAAAGTAGCGACGGCGGCATCAGCGCCGGAAAGCAAAAACGGCCTGCATTTCTGCAGGCCGTTTTTGAAGGAATTGAATGGTGGCCGAGCCCAGAATCGAACTGGGGACACGCGGATTTTCAATCCGCTGCTCTACCGACTGAGCTACCCGGCCAACAAGGCGCGTATTAAACCCGCGGCTGCCGGGGAGCGTCAAGGCAGAAACCGGTATTTTTCCAACAAATTCGCGGGGTTCGGATTCTGGCCCCGGTGCTACAGGGTCTTATGGGTGCCATCACAAAAGGGCGGCGTGGCGGTCTGCTTGCAGCCACAGAACCAGAGAATGCGCGTGGCGGTGGCCTCGTACTTCACTGGCGTCATCTCTGTCGCCTTGTGGGAACCATCGCAGAAGGGCTGCGACTGGCTGCGTCCGCAACGGCACCACATATAGGCCTTGCCGGCCTCCACTTCGATGGCATAGGGGCGTACAGGGGTATCATTCATGTCAGGCTTCCTTGGCAACATGCAGTCATTATTATTGTGATGTATTGTTTTTATATGACTGGCCCCACTGCTGTTCCAGCCGTGGGCAGTCCTGCATCGCCACACACGAGCAACTCATTCCAGCATAGACAGTAAACCCGAAAACGGCCGTCCATTTAAGCGTCAAGAATGAATCAGCAGTCACCCTCACTGGCAAAGGGCTCCTGATTCACTCAGGGCAAAGGCAAATCGGGCAACCGCGCATTCAGCTGACCAAGGCTTTCCACCACATAGCGATTGGCCTCACGATCATCCAGCTGGGTCAGCAGCCGGATCAGCTCCGCATAGACCTCCGGCGACTTGCGCAAGGCCAGCGCCGCCTCGAAATAGGCGCGGGCATCCAGCCAGCGCCGGTTCTGCAGGCACAACCGGCCGAGTGCCAGCATCAGTGCCGGATTATTCGGGTGTTCGGTCCGCCAGGCTTCGGCCCGGGCCAGTGCCTGATCCGGCCGGGTGCTGCGCGCGCGACCGTACACCTCGATACCGGCATTGCTCCACTGCCGTGACAGCGTATCGGACAACAAGGCCTCGGCCGCATCGTCTGCACCACTGCGCACCAGCTCGCCGGCAAACGCCGCCTGCAGCTCCTCATCGCCCTGCAGGCGCCTGGGCAGGGCCAGCCAGTAATCCTGCAAACGCTTGACGGTATAGGCGCGGTCCGCCCGACCGGAGGTCTGTCCGATCCAGGCCAGCACCTCGCGGTTGGCCCGTTTTTCCAGCGTCGTAAAGGCTGTCTCGCCCTTCAGTGCCTTTTGCATCTGCGGCAACAGATCCGCCAGATCGGCCCAGCGTTGCAGACGCGTCAGCGCCTCGATGAGCAGACGACGTACCGCCTCTTCGCGGGGATGCTTGTCCTGCAGGCGCACCAGCAGCACCACCGCCTGCTCCCAGTGCCCGGCCACCAGCAGCAGGCGGGCACGGGCCAGGCCCACGGCCAGACGGTTGCCGCGTTCTTCTGCCAGCACCAGGTATTTTTCCGCCCGCTCCCAGGCCTGACCCTGTGCCGCGGCGCGGGCCGCTGCCAGATAGGCCGGCAACGGGTGGGTAGACAGGCGGGCGGCGTTGAACAGCTGCCGCTCGGCGTGCTTCCAGTCACCCCGCTCCAGACGGGCAATGCCCTCCTCGAACGCCTGCTGGCTGCGCCGGTGACGACGCCCGTTGATAAAGCGGGCCCACCAGTCGGAAAAGCCCAGCAGCTTGAACAACAGGTCAATGACCGCCACAGCGGTCACCAGGCTCAGCAGCCAGATCAGTCCGCCCAGCCACAAGCCCATCTCCACCGAGGTCTGCTGCCAGCTGATCAGGATGTACCCGGGATCACGCAGTACCAGCACCCCCAGCAACGCCCCCAGAGCCAGCAGTGTCAGCGCCAGAAAGAACCAGCGCTTCATGGCTGCCCCACCGGCAAGGTGGCCTCACGGCGCACCGGCAGATTGGCCAGGGTATCCAGTGCCGTCAGGGAGGCCTTCAGGTCGGGGAGTGCCGGCCGGATGTCCAGCCGTGCCAGGCCATCCATCTCCGCCAGCAGGCCCTGGTACTCGGCCGGCGCCAGGCGCACAAAATAACGGGTAAAGCGGCTGCGCGCGGCCTCCAGGCTCTGCCGGTAAATCCCGGCCTCACCACGCAGCAGGGCCAGCTGGGCCTGCGCCAGATCAAGGCGCAGGGCCTCACGCACCAGCGCACGCTCGGCATCGGACAACAGCGGTCGTACCGGCTCCTCGTAATGACGCACGGTGACCAGTGCCCGCAAACGGGCCAGGCCCTGATCAAACAGGGATGCCGTGGTGCCGGCGACCACTGGTGCCGGGGGCACGACCTGGCCACGGGCCTGGGCACGGTCACCGGCCAGCATCGGCAGGGACACCACGGCCAGCCGCTCGCTGAGTGCGCCCAGGCGCAGATACGTGCCGGGCACATCAACGCTGAGTGCTGCCGTCAGGGCCACGCGGTCCCTGGCCAGCGCCTGCCGCAGGGGCAGCAGCCGGTTGTCGCCATGGGCGGCCAGCAAACGATCGGCCACATCAAGCAGGGTGCGCGCCCCCACCACGTCGCGGGTCAGCAGCAAGTGCTGCTCCGCCAGACGCAGGTAATGATCCGACTCGGCCAGCAACCAGGCACGGCGCTGGTCGGCATTCAGGGTTTCGTCCCACTTGGCGACGCGGGCGCTGACGTCGTCGAGCTGGCGGCTTTTCAGGGTGAGATCGTCAATCAGCCGCTGCTGCTGGCGCTGCGCCTCGCTGAAACGGCCTTCCAGCGCCGCGACACGGTCATGCTCGGCCTTGAGGGCGTCGACCGCATCGAGGCTGGTGGTCCAGAGGTAGGCGCCCATGCCCAGCGCCGACAGGGCCAGCAGGGTAGCCAGAATGGCCGGACGAGACCGGACCGGAAGCATGGCGGGGCCGCTAACCAGCGGCACGCGGGTATCACGCGGACTCATAGGTATCCTTGGGGGTGAGTCAACCTGCAAAAATAATCGTTCGGCACTCAAATGGCCAATTGTTCGCGCACCATTTCAAGTGCGCGCAGCAACCCGGGGGTATCCGCGCCCTGCGCCTCGGTCACACGCGCGCCAGCCGCCTCGGCCAGTGCCCGCATGCGGGGACTGACCACCAGCCAGTGCAGTCGTGTTGCCTCCGCACCGGCAACCTGCTGCCAGTGCCGCAGGGCATCGGGACTGGTCAGCACCACCACCTGCGGCAGTGACGCCGCCAGAGCCTTCCAGGCCGCTACTGCCGTCGCCGGCACCACGCGATGGTACAGGGACAGCACCTGCACCGTCGCCCCGCGTGCAGCCAATGTGTCACGCAATAATTCACGCCCGTTTTCTCCCCGCCACAGCAGGAAACGCTGCCCCTCGACCGTCGTCAGGGCCGGCAGCGCCAGCACGCCCTCGCTGTCGGCCTGCGCCGGCACGATCACGTGCAGGCCGGCGTCTTCCAGTACGGCGGCAGTGCCACGTCCCACCGCATACACCGGCAGCCGGTATGGCCACTGCGGCCAGCACCCGGCCACGGCATCCAGGCCCAGTCGCGCCGCGTTGGCGCTGACCACGATCACGCCGTCAAACCGGTCGAGATCCAGCAGCAGGCGTTCCTCGTCGGCAGTCAGGGTCCGCGGCACAATCTCGATCAGCGGCAACTCGCTGACCTGTGCCCCGGCCGCGCGCAGGGCCTGGGTCAGACCCGCCGCCTGCTGCAGTGGCCGGGTGTTGAGCACATGCAGGCCCGACAGGTCCGCCATGCGCCTAGTGCCCGTACACGGCTTGCAGGATGCGCCCGGCCCCGGCCGCCAGCAGGCGCTCGGCCAGCGTCACGCCAAGGCTTTCGGCATCCGCCGCCAAGCCACGGATCTCGTCGGTAATGATTTCCCGGCCATCGACACTGCCCACCAGGGCGCGCAAAAAAAGCTCCTCGCCCTGCAGTTCGGCATAACCCGCGATTGGCACCTGACAGCCACCCTGCAGATGCCGGTTCATGGCGCGCTCGGCACGCACCCTTGCCGAGGTCGCGGGGTGATCCAGTGGCGCCACCAGTGCGGCTACCCGTGCATCACCGAGGCGCGCCTCGATACCGAGCGCGCCTTGCCCC
>CAYGBB010000068.1:0-8464 GCA_964347985.1 uncultured Moraxellaceae bacterium | reverse complement strand
GCAGCAGGGGGTCGGTGCTGGTCTGGTTGAACGTGGCAAACAAGCCCATCAGGGAATCCGGACCATCCACGTACAGCATGGGTGAGGCCAGACTGTACTGCGGAGTACCAGTAATGACATCGGTATCCGCCAGCGGCTTGACGAGCGGGGCTACCACAGGATCAATCAGCAGATAGCCGCCGAGCGGATCGGGCGCCAGCAGCAGGGGCGTGCCATCGGGCAGGATCTGGTCGCCGAATTCATTGGCCGCGTTGCTGGCCAGGCTGGTGTCATCCGTTTCGGACCCGTCACCCTCAGGCCGGGTGGCCCTGATTTCCGGGGCTTCGCGCGTCAGTTGCGGCGGGCGTTGCAGGGTGGCCTCGATGCTCTGGCCGGCAGATCCGGTCGCATTGCCGAAGCTGTTTTCCACAAAGACCAGACCGGCACCGACCGACACCAGGGTGCGCTCGTTATTGGTCTCGGCCAGATAGCCGGTGCCACGGATGCCGATGGTGGCCACTGGCGTACGTACCTTGTAGCTCTGTTTGTTGACCTTGCCGATGGCGCCGGTCACGGTGCGCATGCCGCCGCGCAGCAGGCTGAAAAACAGCGAGGTTTCTTCCGGGGCCTTGTTGGCGTACAGGTACTGGTCAACCCCGAATACCGTATTGGGCTGCAGCGACACAAAGCCGCCGTCGGTAAAGCGGATCTGCAAACGACCGCTCCGGGTTTCGATACGGTCGCCGCCATTGATGGCATCGCCGCGACGCAGGGCGCGGCTCTGGCCATCCGGGCTGGTGGCACTGACACTGCCGTTCACAAAGCTGACGCGGCCGGCGGTTTCGGCGAGGGCCTGGCCACCGGCCAGTGCGGCCATGGCGCCGGCCAGCAGGGTGCGGGTACGGGGGATAAGAGTGTTGTGACGCATGATGGCAGCCTCCCTGTTACCGCTCATAGCGGATGTCCACATTCAGTGTGTGGCGCTTGAAATCATTGATGACGACATTGGAGTCATTGCGGGTAAAGCTGACATTCGGGCGCACGGAGAGGTGACGGCCGAGGCGGTAACCCAGGCCCAGGTTCAGGTCGTACTGGGTGTCTTCACGGGTGGCGAGAAAGGTCGGGTCTACGGCATCAAACTGCCGGTCCTCGGCACTCAGGGAGGCGCTTATCTGGGCGCGTGTGCTCACAAAGACACTGCCACCGGCGCGAAGTCCGGCAAACTGCTGGCCAAAGCGTTTGAAGGCAGCGTTGTCCGGGTCTTCCTGGCCGCCATACAGGCCCAGATAGACCACCGGCTGCCGCCACCAGGTCACGGCCTGTGACCAGGCGACCCCCAGCGTGTCACGGCGAGTGTCACGAATGGCCTGGGTGTCGTAGCTGATCCGGGTGCTTTGCAGGTAGGCACTGAGCTGGCTGCGGTCACTGGCGGAGTAAATGTATTGCGCCATGCCCCCCAGCAATTCGCGGAAATCTTCACCGTCCAGCTGGTAGGCCTGGGCATTGGCCTTGAGGACGACCTGGCTGGGGCCGGCATGCCAGGCACCCCCCAGACTGGCATCCAGCGCCAGCGAGTTGTAGGCATCCAGATCCTGATACAGGTACTGGGTCAGGCTGGCATCGGCCAGCAGGTTCCAGGCGGGCGACACCGACTGGCGCCGGCTTCGAGGCGGGCGTAAGCGTCATCCTGTTCGAGCGCAGTCGGGTCCTTCTGGAAAATCAGGCCGCCAAGGGCAGGAATGGCAATCTGGCTTTCGTCGTTGGCGCTGTTGACGTTGCTGTCGAAGCCCAGGCCCAGCTGGGCGTAGGCGTTGATCTGGCGACTGGCCTCCTGCTCCTTCTGCTGCAGCACACCCATGTACTGGCCAATCAGCGCAGACACCTCGGCCGGCGGATTGTATTCGCCAATGGTTTTCAGTTCGGCGCGCGCCTGCTGGGTTTCCCCCAGCATCATGTGGGCCTGGGCCATTTGCAGGCGGCAATCACCGCTTTTGGGATCGGTGGCCAGGCAGCGCTCAAAGGCAAAGGCCGCTTCGGTATGGCGTCCGACACCCATGGCGGCCCGACCCAGCAGCAGGTCGAAGGCCGGTTCGCCACCGCGAGTATCTTCTTTGGGCGACAGCAGGGCATAGGCATCGGCGGCCTTTTGCTGGCTCAGCAGTAACTCGGCCTGCTGCAGCAAGGCATCGGACTGGGCCGGGGTTTCAGCGTAGGAGTGGCCACTAAGCGCGGCAATCAGACAGAGGGCAAAACGGGAAGGAAGCGGGCGACGGCCATGCGGCATGATTCGGGTCCCTGAATACACACAAAAAGACAACACAAGTGCGCCGATTCTATCCCTTCATTTGCGACCTGCGCCATCACTGCATCAGCGACATGACCGGCGGTTATTTTTTTCACGGGTTAACCCTTTCGGGCGGGCTGCGACGTTTCACCGTATATCAACTCACCGGAGACTCATCATGCGCCCTCATTACCCTGTCGCTGTATTCATGCTGGTCGCGCTGGCGGCCTGTACACACCAAGACGTGAGCAACACACCTGACGCAGCGGTCGTGTTACCCGTGGCAGCCGAAGCGGATTATGTACAGGAAAAGGTGGCTAATCAGTCACAACGCCTGGAGCGGCATATAGCCATGCCATCTCCGGCGACCCGTGCGAGTGCTGCGGGGATTGCTGCCGGAAACGCTCCGGGCATGGCCTATCACGATAGCTGGCAACCACTTCCGGAGAGCCGCGAGAAATACGCCAGCATCAGCGACAACCCGGTCAAACGCGCCCGTGCCGAACCGGTGTCCACCTTCAGTCTGGATGTGGATACCGGCAGCTACAGCAATGTGCGCCGCTTCCTTTCGCAAGGACAACTGCCACCGCGTGATGCCGTGCGTGTGGAAGAGCTGCTGAATTATTTCTCCTACGCCTATCCGGCACCAAAAAATGCGCATCCGTTTGCGGTGAGCACCGAAGTGGCGGTGGCGCCGTGGAATCCGGAGCGCTTGCTGTTGCGCGTGGGTGTGCAGACCGTGGATGTGAGCGCGCAGGCCATGCCGCCGGCAAACCTGGTGTTTCTGGTGGATGTGTCCGGCTCCATGGACAGCCCGGACAAACTGCCACTGGTGCAGGCAACGTTGCAGCAGCTGGTGGCCCAGTTGCGCCAGCAGGACCGGGTGGCACTGGTGGTCTATGCCGGGCGCACGGCCGTGGAACTGGAATCCACGCCAGGCGCGCAGAAAGAAAAAATCCGTGCCGCCATTGCACGCTTGCAGGCCGGCGGCTCCACTGCCGGTGAGTCGGCGATCCGTCTTGCCTACCAGCAGGCGCGGTCCGGCTTCATCAAGGGCGGCATCAATCGCATCCTGCTCGCCACGGATGGTGATTTTAATGTCGGCATTACCGATATCCAGCAAATCAAGGATCTGGTGGCGCGTGAGCGTGAAGGAGGGATTTCACTGACCACGCTTGGTTTTGGTCAGGGCAATTACCAGGAAGACCTGATGGAGCAGATTGCAGATGTCGGCAACGGCAACTACAGCTATATCGATTCACTCGATGAAGGCCGCAAGGTGCTGGTCGAGGAGTTGTCCTCTACGTTCAATACCGTGGCCGCCGATGTGAAACTGCAGATGGAATTCAATCCCGACGCGATCAGTGAATGGCGCCTGATCGGTTATGAAAACCGTGTACTGCGTGAAGAGGATTTCCGAAATGACAAGGTGGATGCGGCCGAAGTGGGTGCCGGCAAAAGCGTGACGGCCGTGTATGAGCTGACGCCCGCGGGGGGGAAGGGATTGCTGGCGCCGCGCCGCTATGAAAAAACCGAACGCAGCAGTGCATCGGGCAGGGCCGGCGAGCTGGGTTTCCTGCGGGTGCGCTACAAGCAGCCGGGCCAGCAGAAAGCCATCGAGTTTGATCAGGCAGTCACCCTGCGCGAGTTGCGCGCCACGCCCACGACAGACTTCCGATTTGCGGCGGCCGTGGCAGGGTTCGGGCAATTGTTGCGCGGGGGCACATACATGAATGGCTTCGGTTATGATCAGGTGAAAGCACTGGCCGTGGCTGGTCGGGGGACGGATGAGGGCGGCTACCGCCAGGCGTTTGTGAAACTGGTCGATATGGCGAAGTCACTGACACCCGCCGTGCCCGATGTTGACGAGAAAAAGTAGCGGGCTCCGCGCTGGAAGGAATGACTATGCAAGAGGCGGCAGACGAGGCCCTGATGCTGGCGTATCGCGATGGCGATGCGTCGGCATTTGATGTGCTGTACCAGCGGCATCGTCAGCGCCTGTTTCATTTTCTGGTGCGCAAGAGTGGCAGTCGTGAAACTGGCGAGGAGTTGTATCAGGAGGCCTGGCTGCGCCTGATCCGCCATCATCGCGAATATCAGCCGAGTGCCCGTTTCACCACCTGGCTGTTCACGCTTGCGCACTCCTGTCTCATGGATCATTTCCGCAAGCAGGGCCGTATCGGCCGTCATGAAGAAACCGTCGACGAGTTGCCGGATGCGCCTGCCTGTGCCCTGCAGGAACCGCCGGCACAACTGGAATCCGTGCAGGCGGCGCAGCAATTCCGTCTGTGCCTGGATGGTTTGCCCATGGAACAGCGTGAAGTGTTTTTGCTGCGCGAAGAAGGGGATTTCACGCTGGCCGATATTGCCTTGATCACCGGGCATGGGCTGGAGGCAGTAAAAAGCCGGCTGCGCTATGCCATGAAAAAATTACGCCATTGCCTGGGTTTGGGTGAAGACACAGGCGAAGGCAGCGGTAAAGGAAAAACGGGAGCCGACGCATGAGTGATGGCCCCGACAATTTTCGCGACGAGGAGCTGAGCCGACGCTATCGGGCCTTGCCGGCCGAGTTGCCGCATCCGGATACCGATGCGGCCATTCAGGCGGCGGCACGGCAGGCACTTAACGGTGCGCGCCGCAGGCCACGTTCCGCTGCGTTCTATGGTGGTCTTGCCATGGCGGCCTCGGTCACGTTGATGATGGCGGTGTTGTTGCCGTCGTGGCGCAGTGGCGAGCTGCAGGAACAGGTGGCGGTGCAGGCACCACAGCAGCCGGTGGAGTCTGCAGACCTGATGCAGGATGCTCCGGCTGAGGTTGCCGCTGATGCCCCCGCTACCCCTGTTATCGGTGCGCCGGCAGCACCAGCAGCAAAGCGTGCCCGGGTAGCTACTGAACCAGTAGCAAAGCCAGTAACGGTGCCGGTAACGGAGCTGGCAGGGGGGGCAGCAACAGAATCAGCAACAGAGCCAGCCACCGGCATGGCTGATCGTGCCGCAGCGGCATCCGGGCCGATGGCAGCGCCCATGGCGGAGGCCGATGCAGGGAACACTGTCGGGCAACTGGCCCGGCAGGCGACCGTTGCCGCCGAAGCGAAGGCCGAGGCCAGAGAGCAAGTGGCCGACAGTGCCCGTGCGGAGCGCAGCCTCAGCCAGAAGGCCCGCAGGGCCATGGCGCCAGCGGCAGCCCCGGCGCCTGCCGTGGCCATGGCTCCCATGCCTGCTCAAGAAACGCCTGCTCAAGTAATGCCTGCCCCGGAGCTGGAACGGATGGTGGCGGCGACAGATGCCCTGCTCCTGAGTGGCCGCTACGCCGAGGCACTGGCCCGCCTGCAGGTCGGTCCGGTCGCGGCAGATGCCGCCCTGGACAGCCGGCGCGATCTCCTGCGCCTGCTGGTGCCGGGCGAAAGCAGGGTCCTGCAGTGCACGGCCGCAGCAGGCCCGGCCTCGGCGCAGGCTCTTTGCCGGTTGCTGCAGCAGTATCAGTCGGTGCAACGCGTACCTGCCGCCGTTAAAGACGCCGTGCGGCAGGCCCTGCTGGGCGAAGGGAGTGATCCGGCACCGTTGCTGCACGCCATTGCCGATCTGCCGGAGGCGCCCTGACGCCACTGGCGACATCCGAAGGCATCGACACACACAGACAACACCTGGCCGGCTGCCGGTAAGGCGGCCAGGTTGTTACAATCACCGATTGATTCCCTTCCTGATGGCAGTCCCGACATGACCGGCGCACACAAACCGACCGTCCTTCTCATCCTTGATGGCTGGGGCCACTCTGAAGAAACCCGCCACAACGCCATTGCCCAGGCCAACGTGCCGCACTTCAACCGCCTCTGGCGCGACAACCCGCATACCCTGATTTCCGGCTGCGGCATGGATGTCGGTTTGCCACACGGGCAGATGGGCAACTCCGAAGTCGGCCACACCAACCTCGGCGCCGGTCGCGTTGTCTATCAGGATCTCACCCGCATCTCCAAGGCCATTGCCGATGGCGATTTCTTCAGCAATCCCGAGCTGGTGAAGGCCGTTGATAGCGCCGTGATAAACGGCAAGGCCGTGCATCTGTTCGGACTGCTGTCCGATGGTGGCGTGCACAGCCACGAAGAGCACATCCATGCCATGGTGAAAATGGCAGCGGATCGTGGCGCCCAGGAAATTTACGTGCATGCCTTCCTTGACGGCCGCGACACCGCACCGCGTTCCGCCGAGGGCTATATCCGCAATCTGGAAAATGCCATTGCGAAGGTTGGCAAAGGACGCATCGCCTCCTTGTGCGGACGCTACTACGCCATGGATCGCGACAATAACTGGGAGCGCGTTTCGCGTGCCTGGGAGTTGCTCGCACATGGCAAGCCCGAGTTCACTGCGGCCACTGCACAGGAAGGTCTGGCTGCCGCCTATGCGCGTGACGAGAACGATGAGTTTGTGAAGCCGACCCTGATCGGTGCACCGGCATTTGTGCGTGATGGCGACAGCATTGTCTTCATGAATTTCCGCGCCGACCGCGCCCGCCAGATCACGCGGGCTTTTGTGGTGAAGGATTTTGACTAGTTTGATCGCGGCACCGTGCCGGCAATTGCCGCCTATGTGCAGCTCACCGAATATGCTGCCGATATTCCGGCTGCTGTCGCCTATCCGCCGCAGTCGCTGGACAATGTGTTTGGCGAATACATGGCCAAGCTCGGCAAGACCCAGTTGCGCATTGCCGAAACAGAAAAATATGCACACGTCACCTTCTTCTTCAATGGCGGTCGTGAAGAACCGTTTGCGGGCGAAGACCGTATCCTGATCCCGTCGCCCAAGGTGGCAACGTTTGATCTCAAGCCGGAAATGTCTGCCTTTGAGGTGACGGCAAAACTGGTCGAAGCCATCGAAAGTGACAAGTACGACGCCATCATCTGCAACTATGCCAATGCCGACCAGGTCGGCCATACCGGCATGTTTGATGCGGCGGTGAAGGCGGTAGAGGCGGTAGATGCCTGTATTGGCCAGGTCGAGGCCGCCGTGAAAAAAATGAACGGCGAGATGCTGATTACGGCGGACCATGGCAACGTCGAGCAGATGTTTGATGAAGGCTCGCAACAGCCGCTCACCGCACACACCATTGATCCGGTACCGCTGATTTATGTGGGGCCGCGTAACGTCAGGCTGCTGGAAGGCGGCATTCTTGCGGATGTGGCGCCAACATTGCTGACCCTGATGGATGTGCCGGTGCCTGCTGAAATGCAGGGCCGTGCGCTGGTGGAATTTGCCTGAGTGAGAATGCGTCGACTGTTCTCTTCCCTGTTGATGCGCAGCGCCGGTCTTGGACTGGCGCTGGTTTTCCTGCATGCCACCATGCCGGCCGAGGTGCTGGCCGCCAACGAGAAAACCACCAAAGCCAGTACCGCGGCGGCAAAGAAAAAAACGGCCACCAAAAAGCAGGAAGCCCGCAAGCCGGCCACAAAAAAGACCACCACAAAAAAGACGGCCAGTGTGGGCACGGCACAAAAGGATCTGGCGCGCGTACAGGACCAGATTCGCGCCTCTGAAAAACGCATTCAGCTAACCCGCGAGCAGCGCGCCCAGAAAGAAGCCGAGCTGCAAAAAACCGAAGCAGAAATTTCGGAATTGCGCGGCAGTGTCGGCGAAGTGCTGTCGGATGTGCAGATTCGTGAGCGCAAGCTGCAGTCATTGCGCAAGGAGCGTTCGGAGCGGTTGCTGGACCGCGAGCGTCATCTGGAAAAAATAAAGTCGGATCTGCGCCTGGCGCAACGGCAGGGCGGAGACGACAACTACAAGCTCCTGCTCAATCAGGAAGAGCCGCAGGCCCTGTCCCGGTTGATGAAATATTACGGCTATGTGCAGCAGGCGCGGGCATCCCGTGTGGCCGCACTCAATCAGACCGTGTCGCGTCTGGAGGCCATCGAGCAGGAAGAACAGGCGGAGCTGGCGGAACTGAAAACCCTGCAGGGCCGCTTGCAGGAAAAGCAGACAAAGCTCGCGGTGGCACAGGAAAACCGTAATCAGGCGATCAGGTCGCTGAGTGCGCGTATCGAATCGGAAGAAGAAAAGATCACCCGGCTGAAGCGCGACCAGCAGAACCTGCAGGCAGTGATGGATCGCCTGGAGCGCATGGCGCGGGAATCGGCAGAGCGTGAAAAGCGGCGGCAACAGGAGCTGGCGCGGCAGCAACAGGAAAAAAAAAAAAAACGGGCCCGTGATG
>CAYGBB010000067.1:0-8512 GCA_964347985.1 uncultured Moraxellaceae bacterium | reverse complement strand
GTCGTGGCCTTGCCGCCAGCATCCACCGTCTTCATGTGCAGGCGGTACTGGTCGGCGCCGCCGGGCTGGCGCATGTCTTTGGAATAGGTCGGTACCAGGCGCGACTCGAAGCGGCGGCCATCAATGTCGACGCTGAAAGTCGGTGTGGCCTTGCGGTCTGCCGCGTAGCGGCGCAGCGCCGGCTGGTCGAGGCCGGCCAGGGCGCTCAGGATGGCCTTCTGCATCACGCGCTCACTGAAGGCGCCCTGCTTCTTCGTATACTCCATCAACGTCGGGTCAGTCAGCACCATGGCGGTATCACGCTCCATGTCGGAGCGTCCCGGAATGGGAATGAGTCCCAGTGGCGTGAAGATGGTCATCCAGCCGTGATCACGCCGGGTGTAACGGATCACGGACTCCGGCAGCACCCCGCCGGTACCGCTCCAGGGCGTGACGCCCAGTTCCATGTTGAAGCCGGTATGCACAGGAAGGGGAATGATGCCCAGGGTCAGGCCGGTGAGGATGGCGCCCAGGATCTGGTCGTCCTGCTCGGACTTGAAGCGCACCAGCAGCGGGATGGCATCCGGCTCTTCCGCAAAGAACTGCGGATAGTCCCGCGCCATGATGCCCTGCAAGCCCTGGGAGCTGGCGCCGGCGCCGGCATGTTTGCTCTCGCCCTCGACCGCAGCGACACGGAACTGCAGGCCGGCCAGGCGGTCGGCCGCGCCTGGGACTTCCTGGAGCGTGGAGATGCCACGTTGGGAAAGGCAGCCCGAGAGCAAAAAGGGGAGGATGACGATAAACGCGAAGTGACGGGGCATGGCTTTTCCTTTCAGAGGGCGTCTTTGGCGGCAAGAGCAGGCGTCAGGTTGTTGGCTCCCCCACCATTGCCGACATATGAAATTTTTTCCAGTGCGGGCGAGGATGCTTGCTGTTCCAGTGATGCAGGTCAATCCCGTGCGCCAGGGCACGGGCGCGTTGACACCGTCTGGCGCCCTGTATGCCCGCGTATCGTTGCCGGACCATGACGGCACAAAAACCCCACACGGCATGCTTTCAGCGCTTGCCGCCCTTCGTTATCCTCTGCGCCAACTGTATGTCGTGATGTTCTCGGGAGTTCCTCCATGTTCAAGCGTTTTCTGGCCGCCCTCACCCTTGGTTTTGTTGCGTTCACCGTACAGGCGGCTGACTACCAGTTGCTCGCCAAGCCCGGCCGTGTCGACAAGCCCGGCATGATCGAAGTGCGCGAGTTCTTCTGGTATGGCTGCCCGCACTGCTATCACCTCGAGCCTCATGTCTCTGCCTGGCTCAAGACCAAGCCGGCCGACGTCAATTTTGTGCGCACCCCGGCGGCCCTGAATCCGGTCTGGGAACAGAATGCCCGTGCCTACTACACTGCCGAAACCCTGGGCATCATGGAGAAGGCCCATGGCCCCCTGTTCCAGGCCATCCATGCCGGCAAACAGCAGATTTTCGACAAGGATTCGCTGGTGCGTTTCTACAGCGGTTTCGGCGCCAACCCGTCCAACTTCAACAGCCTCTACAATTCCTTTGCCGTCTCCGGCAAGGTGGCGCAGGGCAAGGCGCTGGCGCAGCAATACGGGCTGGACGGGGTGCCGGCGGTGGTGGTGAACGGCAAGTATCTGGTCAAGGGCTCGGATGCCAAGGTGCTGCAGACGGTAAACGAACTGATCGCCAAGGAACGCCTGGCGAAGGTCAAAAAGAAGTAAGGCCGACTGGTCATGGTCTGCAGAGAACGGTCGCCTGGCGGCCGTTTTTTTTGATCCCCGGCACTGACGCTGAACCGGCAGAGGGCTAGGATGGCAGTGCCACATTTGCATCATTCCGGAGTGCCTGCATGATCTCGCGTCTCGCCCGTCTGTTACCGGCCCGACCCCTGCACAGTGCGCCCCCGATTGCCTCCGAACCCCTGTTGTGGGACAAGCCGCGCCTGCGCCTGCTCAGCTTCAACATGCAGGCGGGCATGGGCTTTGATGCCTCGCATCATTACGTGACCCGCAGCCTGCGCAACCTCTTGCCGCACCGTCGGCAACACGAGCAACTGGAGCGGATTGCCCAGCTGATCGGGCGTTATGACGTGGTGGCCCTGCAGGAGGTGGATGGCGGCAGCCTGCGCAGTGGCTACACCCATCAGCTGGCGCATCTGGCGGAACGTGCCGGGTTTCCGTGGTGGTTCCAGCAGGTCAACCGCGATCTGGGGCACCTGGGCCAGTTCAGCAATGGCCTGCTCAGCCGGCAGTCGCCGATGGCGGTCGAGGCGCATGCCCTGCCCGGCCTCAAGGGCCGTGGCATCATCGTCAGCCGTTTCGGCGCTGGCGAGCACAGCCTGATGGTGCTGAACGTGCATCTGGCCCTCAGCATGAAGGCGCGACTGCACCAGTTTGCCTATATCCACAAGGTGATTGCCGATACCACCCATGTCGTCCTCATGGGGGATCTCAACTGCACGCACGAGGAGCTGCGCCGTTCGCCAATTGGCGACCGCCAGTGGCAGTGGCTGGACGAGGAGCTGCATACCTACCCCAGCTGGAAACCGCAGCGCCAGATTGACCACATCCTGGTGAGTGACCAGCTCAAGGTGCACTCCATCGAGGTGCTGGAGGATCGGTTGTCGGATCATCGGCCGCTTGCCCTGGAACTGGATCTGCCTGCCGGCTTGTGCCTGCCACCCGAGGGGCTTACCCTCCCGCCGTCCGGCCTGACCCTGCCGGAATTACAGGACCTGACATGACCTCAATTTCCGGGCTGCTGCTGGCGGCCCTGCTCGGTGCCCTTGCCGGGGCACTGGTGGTATTTATCTGGCGCCAGGGCCGGCTCACGGCGTTGCAAGTGGAACAGCAGCGCCTGCTGGATGAGGCGCAGGCGCGCGCCATTGCCGCGGCCCGGGAACAGTCGCGGCTGCAGCAACTGGAGCAGGAGTTGCTGGCACTGGCCCCGCTGAAGGCCTTGCCGGCCGAACTGGCCGCTGCGCAGGCGCGACTGGTCGCCCAGCAGGAGCAGGACCAGCAGGCGGCTGCGCGCCAGCAGCAGGGGGATGACGAGCGCCGCCGTCTCGAAATGGCCCTGCGCGAACGCGATGCCCGGCTGGCCGAGCTGGAAACGCGGCTGCAGGCCGAGCGCGAACAGCTCGCCTCGCGCCTGACCTTCGTGAAGGAACAGGAGCAGATGCTGCGCCTGCAGTTCGAGCAGCTGGCCACGCGCATCTTTGACGAGAAGTCACAGAAATTCACCGAGCAGAACCGTACCGGCCTCGATACCCTGCTCTCCCCGTTGCGCGAGCAGCTGAAGGATTTCCGTGAAAAAGTGGAAACGACGTATGGCAACGAAGCCCGCGAACGCTTTGCACTGAAGGAACAGCTGACGCGTCTGGAAGGTTTGAACAAGCAGATCAGTGACGATGCCAACAACCTGACCAAGGCCCTCAAGGGTGACAAGAAACTGCAGGGCAACTGGGGCGAAGTGATCCTGTCGCGCGTGCTGGAGGAATCCGGTTTGCGCGAAGGGCATGAATATGTCACCCAGTTCAGCGTGACCGACGAAGACGGCCAGCGCCGTCTGCCTGATGTGATTGTCCGGCTGCCGGAAAATCGTGACATCGTGATTGATGCGAAAGTGTCGCTGGTGGATTACGAACGCTATTGTTCCAGCGATGATGAGGCCGAGCGCGAACGGGCACTGAAGGCACACACCAGCGCCTTGCGTAACCACATCCGCCTGCTCAGTGAAAAGCGTTACGAGGATTTGCCGGGCCTGCGCACGCTGGATTTTGTGTTCCTGTTCATGCCGGTGGAGTCGGCTTTCATGCTGGCCGTTGAATACGATCCGGCCTTGTTCCGTGAAGCATTCGATAAAAAAATCATTATCGTCAGCCCGACCACCTTGCTGGCAACCTTGCGCACGGTGGAAAGCATCTGGCGCTATGAACGCCAGAACCGCAATGCCGAAAAAATTGCGAAGGAAGCCGGGCTGCTGCATGACAAGTTCGCCATGCTGCTGGATCATCTGGATGGCCTTGGCAAGGCGCTGGACCGCAGCCAGGAGCAGTTCCGCAAAACGATCTCGAGCCTGAGCGGACATGGCGGTCTGGTCGGCAAGGTGGAGAATCTGAAAAAGCTCGGCGCAAAAGCCAAAAAATCATTGCCGCTGGAAAAGCTGGATCTGGATGCGGGTACGGATACAGATGATGGCGACGCATCGCTTGATATGAGTGTGGATGCAGGGGAGGAGACAGAATCATGAAACTGGTGACGTCATTGACCAGCCCGTTTGCGCGCAAGGTGCGCATTGTGCTGGCCGAAAAGAATCTGCCCTGCGAACTGGTGGTGGATGTTCCCTGGAGTGCCGACACGACCGTGCCCCAGTTCAATCCGCTCGGCAAGGTGCCGGTGCTGCTGCGTGATGATGGCAGCACGCTCTATGATTCGCGCGTGATCGTGGAGTATCTGGAGCAGCTGAAGCCATGGCCCATGCTGATCCCGGTGGATGCGGAGCATCTCATCATGGTGAAGCGCTGGGAGGCGCTGGCGGACGGTGTGTGCGATGCCGCCGCCACGATATTCCTTGAACGCAAACGCCCGCCGGCACAGCAAAGCCAGGACTGGATTGATCGCCAGCTGGGCAAGATCGAACTCGGGCTGCGCACCATGAATGACGATCTGGGTGTGAAGGCCTATTGCGTCAATTCAACCTTCTCGCTGGCCGACATTGCCGTGGGTGCCGCGCTGGGGTATCTCGATTTGCGGTTTGCCGAGCTGGCCTGGCGGGACCGCTTTCCCGGGCTGCTGCGGCTGGCGGAAGTGCTGGCGCAACGGCCGTCGTTTGCGGCGACAGTGCCGGTGGTGTGAGCCATTTGGCCGCACCAGAATCTGGTGTGCACCCTGAATAAAAAACCGGCTGATGAGGCCGGTTTTTTATGCGCAGAGAAAAATCTAATCGAGATCGGTAACGGCAAACGGCACCGGCGGCAATCCCTGTGCGAAACGCTCACGCATGTGCCGGAACGCCTTTTCCAGATGCCGCGCCTGCAAGGGCAAATTGAACGGGGCCGCGTGCAGGCGGGTGGTGGCGAGGCGCTGCCGCAGGGCCTGCAACCGGTCACGTTGTTCGTACAGGGCGATGGCCTCGCGCTCGTAGGCCTGCCAGTCCGGCATGACCAGTTCGGGCAGTGCGCAGCTGTGCAGCAGACTGCCGGCGACGCGGCTGGCAAAGGTGTTGCCCGGGCAGGTGAGCACGGGCAGGCCGGCCCACAGCGCCTCGGCAACGGTGGTGTGGCCGTTGCAATGGCGGGTGTCCAGGTAGAGGTCGGCGGCCCCCAGACGAGCCAGGTGGGCCTCGGGCGTTGTCCGGGGAGCAAACAGCAGGCGACGGGGATCAATGCCGCGCCATTCGGCCTCACGCTTGAGATTGAGTACCACCGCCGCATTGTCGGCCAGCAGCCAGAGCACGCTGTTGGGCGCCTTGTCGAGAATGCGCATCCAGACGCCAAACGTGTCGGGGTCAATCTTCCAGGAGGCATTCAGGCAGGCAAAGACAAAGCGGTCGGCCGGCAGGCCGAGACGTTTGCGTGCCGGAACTGGTGGTGGCAACGGGTCATGGCTGAACACGAAATAGCTTTCGGGTAGCAGCACCTCGGCTTCACTGCACCAGTCCGTTCCCGGGCGTACCAGTGCATCACTGAGCACATAGTCCAGCCAGGGGGCGCCGCTGCTGTAGGGGGCGGCCAGCCAGGCCACCTGCACGGCTGCGGGATGCTGCGCCAGGATGCCGGGGTGGGGATCGTCGTTGTAGACGGACAGGTCAACAAGGATGTCCAGGTCGAGCGCGGCAATCCGGGCGGCCGCCGTGGCATCATCCAGCCCGCTCAGGTCGATGCTGGTGACCCCTGTCGTCGCACGCAACTGGTGTGCCACCGGGCTGCCATCGTCCCCGCCCAGGTCCAGCAGGAAGGGTTCAATCGTGGCCAGATCGTGGCAGGCCAGAAAATGCCGCAGCAGCAGGCCGGTGGCATGGAGCCCGAAGCGCGAGCCGAGATACCCCACCCGCAGGCGCAAGGGTGCGGGCGCGACGGCGGGCTTCAGGGATGGCCCTGCCGGGATTTGCCGGGCAATGGCCCGGGTCAGCTGCAGTTGTGCCGCAGCATCCAGTGGCGCGGCCACCGCGCGAAAGGCCAGGCTGGCCAGTTCGCCCTGATCCGGGTGCTGGCAGAATGTCTGGAAGACCTGGCAGTAAAGCGGCCAGCGCGACCAGTCACACGCCGCCAGATGTTCGTGCTGACGAACCAGATGAATCAGACGGGGTTCGGGGGCGCTTGCCTGCCCCCAGCGGCCGTTGATGCGCTCCAGTGCAGCTTGCCAGGCGGCGGGGTCCAGCGTCTGCAGGCGGGCAAAGGCGGCCTTGCCGGACTCGAAATCACCGGCCGCTGCCGCCGCAATGGCCTGGCTCAGCACCGCCCTGGCATTGCCTGGCTCCCGGTGCACGACCTCGTCCAGGCGCTGAAGCGCTGCATCGTAATGGCCCTGACTGATCTCGATATCGGCCAGGTTCTGCCAGGGCAGGGTTTTTGCGGGGTGGCGGTGAACCAGTTCGCGGTAGTCGGCAGCGGCCTCGGTCAGCCGCAGGCGGCGTGCCAGCAGGCCTGCCCGGTTGTGGCGGGCAGCGTAGTCATCCGGTGTGGTGGTCAGTAGCCGGCCATACTCGGCCAGTGCCTCATCCAGCCGGCCTGCGTCTTCCAGGACCACCGCCAGATTGAAGCGCACCTGGGCATCGTCATGGCGTGCCAGGAACTGGCGGAACCACTGTTCGGCTTCGGTATGGCGGCCCATGCCGGCGAGCAGGGCGCCGGCCGCCGCCGCCGCGCGCGCATGGGCGTGATCCTGTTGCAGTGCACGTGCAAAGCGTTGCAGGGCTTCCGGGATGTCTTGCAGGGCATGGGCGCAGACGCCCAGCAGGAAATCCTGCTCAGGGTGTTCGACCGGATGTGCCAGCAGGCACGCTCTGGCCTGCTGCGCCTGTCCCTGTTGCAGCAGGGTCAGGGCGCGTTGCCAGTCTGGGAGTGCCGTCATCACTGCTTCTGGAAGGAAGCCGCTCCGTTAACGCTGTACATGTCATCCTGGATCACATAGGTCAGGCCGATCTGCTCGGCCTGCTGGCCGGAGAAAAAGCCGTTGATGCGGGTGGAGCATCCGGTACTGGCGCACGCGCCCAAGGTGCCGGTGGTGGTCAGGTTACCGGCACTGAACTGGGCGGAGCCGTTGAGGCCGATCGAGCTGTTCAACGCATAGGTGCTGCTATCGGTCATGCTCCAGTTCATGGCGACACCCAGTGTGGAGTTGAGGAAGTCGGCGGTCAGGGTGCCGGTCATGCTTTGTGCACTACGGGTAATCACCCCGGTCGGGTCATAAAACGTGCCGGTGGTGTGGCCGCTGAGGGCATAGGTGGCGGTGCCACCCTGCGCAAACAGGCTGGACATCGTACTGGACGGTGTCTCCTCGCCGATGATGTAGTGGGCGCTGTTGCTGCCGGACAGGACTGTCGGGCTGCCCAGCACATCGATGGTGCCCGAATGGTAGCGGCCCCAGGACAAGGTCTTGAAGGTGCCCACATCGGCCACCAGTGCCGGGCTGGTGATGCCGTTGGACAGGATGCCCGACGGGGAGGGATAGGTCAGGTTGCTGCTGACCAGCGCACCACTGGCATCAAAGTCGGCCAGGAGGCTGGGCGTGAACGCAGGATCGGTCGGGTAGCCGCCGAAAACTCCCAGGGCTGCCGTCGTGGTCAGGGTGTAGACCTGCATGTCCGGCAGCGGCGCGGTGTCGGCCCGGGCAATCACATTGTTGAAGGTGGAGAGCGCAGCGACGCCCTGCACGGTGCCCAGATCCGAAAAGACACTGTAGCTGGTGCCGAGATTGGCCCCATCAACGCCCGAAAAGAAACCACTGATCGAAGCGCTGCAGCCGTTGATGACACAGGCCGTGCCGGTCCCGGTCAGATTGACGAGGTTGAATTCCTTCGAGGCAAAGCTGCCGGCAATACTGATGTCGTTTTGTGTCACATTGATGGTTTCCTCAACCCCCGGTACTGCGAAGACCGACAGATCAAGGGCGAGGTCCATCAGGCCGAAATCAAAATCGATATCGATCTTGAAGCTGTTGATGGCCGTGCCGGTAGTGTGCAGCCGGTCCAGGGTCGGCATGGTATGCCCCATCAGCGTGTACTTGGCCGTGCCACCGCTCAACAGGCTGGTGGAGGCCGTACCGATAATGTAAGGCATGAATTCGGTGCTGGAGAGGGCGGTCAGGTTACCGAACGAAACCGAGTCCGTCGCGGCGCCGCCATTGGTGAACTCACCCCAGCTGAGACCGTTCAGCACGGTGACCATGTTGAACGTCAGCGTGCCGGAATCGAGCAGTATGTTGGCCGGACTGGAGGCGGGGTCGGCAATGGTCAGCAGTCCGCCGCGCAGCAGGGGGTCGGTGCTGGTCTGGTTGAACGTGGCAAACAAGCCCATCAGGGA